>CAYGRJ010000085.1:0-5175 GCA_964352285.1 uncultured Candidatus Peribacteria bacterium | reverse complement strand
TCTTGAGGGCATTTTCGAAGAGTATGTCGTTTTCTATGGAGAAGCCTTTTTGGAGGCTGTGGTACATGGCGGTCATCCGTTCAGTCACACCGTTGTCGGCGAAGATGCCTTGGCGGATTTTATTAATGACGGATTCGTAGTGATTTTTATCTGCTTTTCCTTGGTTGATGATATCTTCGAAGGCCTGACAGTCTTCGTTATCGTAGATGGGCCACACGATGAGCATGTCGTTACATGATTTGAATTCATCTAGGATATCGAGTGCCAGTTGGTATTCATCCATCAGGTCTTGATAGGCCTTGAAGGTTTCGATGTCGCTGAAGTCAGAGAGGTTTTTGTAATCATACTTGGAGAAGGATTTTTTTTCTCTTTTGGCTTCTGCGGAAAGTTTGGCTTCGAAGATGCTCAGTTCAGCACCGAGTGACCCTTTAGCTGTTAGGCCGTCGGCGCTTTCAATATCCATGCTGAACTGGCTGGGTTCTTGTTGATTCTCGACGCTGTAGTTGAGCTTTCCTCGAGTATTGTAGCTTCCGCCTAATGCTGCCCATGGGGCCAGCTTGGCTTCTGCTCCACGACTGTCTTCTTGGGTGAAGGTGACTTCTCCTGCGAGGTTTTTACTGGCTTGAATACTGACTGACGAGCTGCCCTTGAATGATTTCTTTCCGTTGATGGAGAGGATTTTGAGCTGACCTCGGTTAATGCTGCTGGGGATTCTGATGGCGATTTTCCCATTGCCTAAGTAGGCAGCCTTAGAGTTCAGTTCCCAGTTTTTTTCGGTGATTTTTGTCAGTTCATTGAGAGTGATGTTTTGAGTTATTCCTCCAACGCTGTAGCTGACCTTATAGTTTTTATAGTCGAGATTGACGTCGTTGAGGTCGTCGATTTGGAGGTAGGCGTAGGCGTACTCATTTGCATGTTTGTAGAGGATTAGAGATCCATCTGGTTTTTTGAGCGGGTATTCCCATTCTATGTTGTAGAGGCTTTCATCGTCTGGAGTGTTGTCCAGTTCTCGTTGAGATTGGTTTGATTCTTGAGGTGTTTCTTCAGATGGTTGTTCGGCGACGAAATTGAGGGTTTGTTGATTATTGGCGTTGAGGGGGATTTTGGTGTCAGGAAGTGTCCCTTCATTGACGCTGGTGCTTTTTTTGCGCTCTGTGCTTTCTCCGTCGAAGAGCAAAACGCCGTCTTTGCTGAGGACTTTCATGCGAAGATTACGAATAGTACTGAATTCACCACCAGTGGTTTTACAGAGGTATGAGCTTTCGCTACTGTGGGCTTTGTCGAGTAGTTGAATCGTTTGGCAGTCTTCACTGCTGATGCTGATTTCGGGTTCGAGGTTCACTCCTTGAAGAGTAATGATGACATGTCCTGGAGAGTTGCTGGGCTGTAAGAAGGTTTCGTAGACTTCGAGTACATCGGTGAGGGTTCGGTGCAGTTCGTTGCCCGTTTCTAAGTCGAGGAAGCGCAGCTCTTCTACGGCAACTTTTTTGAGCAGGCACACGAATTCAAAGCGTTCGGAACTTCCGTAGGTTGTGGCGATTTGTGCGCAGTCTTCTGAATCCATGGCAAAGGACTTGGGAAGGTTTTGGCCACTGACGGTTATGGATTGATGACGATCAGTAGAGCTGATGCTGTTGACCATGACCTTGTTCACTGCTGGGGTTCCCGTGCTATAGCTGCCGTCTTGGCGGGTGTATTGGAATTGAAAGCGCTCTTCTTTTTGGATCAGGTCGTAGAGCGCGGTTACGAATCTGACTTCTTGGCTTGAGACGAGTTCTTTGTTGTTTCCCTCTTGGAGGTCTTTTACATGAAGTGGTCTTGGAGTGAGGTTCTCGAAGAACTGGTCGAAGTAATCCCACATGCTTTGCTTCACACGCCTGTCGTTGCTTTCGTAGCATTTTTCGAGAGCTGCATTTTTTTGAACTTCGTTCCAAGGTTTTTCGAGGATAAAGTCGCATTCTTGCTCTGCTGTGCTGATGTCGAAATCAGGGCTGGGATTGGCGTTGTCGAATTGAGGTGTGCAGGCGAAGTCAAAACCATTGGGGGTATAGCTATCGGGAATGATTTCTATTCGGTTTGATCCACTGCTGGCACAGTGAGCTAACCAAACAAGAGGTTTTCTCTCGGAATCATCGGTATAAGGGAGGTTGTTTCCGGTTACGGTAAAGACGGTTTCTGTGCCAATGACGGCTTCTTGAGGCTCGATGCTGTCGATGCGTTGTTCCATGTCGTAAGCCATTTCTATGACTCCTGAGAGGACGGTATTAGCCCGATCTTCTTCATCTGTGAGGATGTTGTTGCCTTCATCGTCTCGACGAGATTGAGTTTTGAAGAGAAAGCTGTGCTTGAAGGTTTTTCCTTCTATGTTCCCCAGGTCAGTATCGGGCTTGGGCTGAATAAGGCATTCGATGACGACCTTGTCGTAGACCTGTTCGAGGATGCTCATATCTTCAGATGCACAACCTTCTATGTAGAAAATGGTCGTTCGGTGAACATTTTTCCCGCTGATGGTGAAGCGTGTTGGGAGGTAGTAGCTTGCTTTCCGAGGTTTGAGTGTGGCTGCTGAAATCCCGAAGTTGCTGCTGAATTCAGATGTGTAGAGTGGAGACTCTTCATTGCTGTGAGCAACTTTATTGCGAAAGATTAAGATGTCGAATTCTCGAGTGCTCTCAGTGTTGACTGGCCCGATGTTGAGGGGTAAGCGACATCCCGTTTGGATGCTTCCAGGGCTTAGGAGTGAAGATCCTTTTTCATTGGTGCAGCCTGTTGCAGGGGAGAACTTACGGGCTTGTTTGTCTTTGATCATCACATAGAGGTCTCCTGGGAGGTTAGCTCCACGGATGTTGAGATCAGCAATTTCGCCAGGTTTCGGGCTGATAAAGTTCACTTCGTCAATTCTGAGGACAAGATTTGGTGTTGAGTCTTTGACTTCTACTTGGAATTTCAGGATATTCCCATCTAATTCTGTATTTGGGAATGTGCCTTCTTGGAGACCAGATCCCGTTGGAGTACAGGTAATACTGGCACTGGATGAGCTGATGAAGTTGATTTTTTCATCACCACAAAAGGGAAGGTCTAGGCTCATGCCTTCGAAGAAGTTTTTACCCGTGATGTTGAAGACCGTTGCTCTTCCGGTTTGGGCTTGCAGTGGAGTGATGCTATAGACTTCAGAAATATTGAGTTTGTAGGGGTATCCTGTGTTGGCGTGGTGTGTAAAGTAGGCGCCTTTGGGATCAAAGAGATTGGTCTGTGAATTGATGATTTTCCCTCTTTCGAACCCTGAGTACCCCCCAAGTGGTTCTGGATTAACTGATTTTTTTGACCCTGATGCGAAGCTCACCGATTCAAAATGGAGATGGGTTCCATTGTTGCCATCCATTATACAAGGGTTGTTTGCATCGCCCGGTATGATAAATCCTGTATCTCCCATGAGTCCTAATATTTGTCCGGCTTTTACTTCATCGCCAAGGTTGACGTACTTGTCGTTTGTGTCACTAATCATGTGGGCGTAGTAGCTTCGAGAGCCGTCATCGTGTTCGAGAGCAATGTGTGCCCCGTACCCTTGTCCACTTCTTTGTTTTGCTGAAGTGGTTTGTCGAATAACCTTTCCGTCTCGAGCGGCAAGAATGGGCATTCCATAACTGTAGCACCTGCTTTCTTTCTTTTCATTTCCGAGATCGATTCCTTCTGGTATTTCAGCAGCTTGGAAGTCGAGTCGATATCCTTCATCTTTTAAATACGAATCATGTGTGTGGTTGTCTCCCGTAAGGATGACTTTGTCTTTTGGAAGAGGTACAACATAATCTTCGGCGAATACTCCACAGATACTGTTGAATATGAGAGCAAGAGATAAGACACTACTGCCCATGAAGTTGATTGTTTTTTTCATGCTCTTAACACTTATTATCTGATTTCAAAGTTTTCTGCCGCTGTTTTTTCGAGGAGGTCACATTCGGCTTCGTTGTCTGGGTTGTAGTCACTATTAAGGTTGAATATGTCATCTTGATGAAGGATGTAGTATTCTCCTTCTTTTCCGAGTCGCTGATCTTTCCAATTGGTAGTCACTTCGTAAATCGTGAATGCTTGCGAATCATCAATGGTTTTGATGCTGTAGTCGAGCGGTGGAACATAGTTTTCTTCGGGGTCATATACTTTTTTTAGATAGGCATCTAGGCTGAGGTTTTCAGTATTGTCATAAACAAAAATCCGGAGGTCACACGAAGAGCCGTCAGGTTTTATATGCAGAGTCGTTTCGCTTACTCGTGAGTTCCCACTGGCTCTTATGAATCCATCGAGGGTGAGGTTGTAGCCGTGGAGTTTATTTTGGATGGTGGTTGACTTCCCGTCTGTTCGGACGATGAGCTTGTCGGGGCCGAAGTCATCTGGGTCGTTATTGTGGAGTTTTCCAGAAGTTGGGTCTGAAGTTACAAAGGATTCTTCGGGGATGTAGGTATCGTTGCTGAGTGAAGAAGGGTTTTTTTCTAGGTAGTTGGCAATGGCGTAGATGATTTCAGCGGCGTCTTGACGCTGCATAGGTGCTGTGGGTTTGAGTCGATCGGTTTTTCTTAAGAATTCCATGCCGAGAGCCATGTCGACGTAAAGCACGTACCATTGCTGTGTGTCGATATCAGAGAATTGTTGGGATGCTTTTCCAGATGATCGATTAATGGTATTGAAGAAGGGGAGTGCTGTCATTGCCATTTTAATAAATTCAGCGCGGTTGACTTCTTGAGCTGGTTTGAAGGTTCCATCTGCGTAACCTTTGATAATGGACTTTTTCTTAGCTGTACTGACATACTTGGCAAACCATTGATTGTCGTCGACATCAGAAAAAGACTGTTCACTTGAGTCTGAATCGTCAACGGAAGCTTGAACGGTTTCGAAGATAATCTTGAGGGCTTCGGCTCTATTGATAGTTCGAGTGGGCTGGAAGCTTCCATCGGGGTAGCCAGAGATGATGTTTTTTTCGGAGAGGTAGTTTACCATGGTCTCGAGTTCTGATCCGCTGCGGACATCAGAAAATTCAGCTGCTGTTGATACAGGTGAGCTGATTGAAATCAAGGATAGGCAAAGCAAGAAGACGAGACTTTTTTTCATAGGTCTTAGAGTTGAGAGCTAAAGCATCCTTTATTTTCCGCTGCACTTGTGCTTTTGTAAAGAAGTTGTTAACGTTAC
>CAYGRJ010000084.1:0-5189 GCA_964352285.1 uncultured Candidatus Peribacteria bacterium | reverse complement strand
CCAATAGACTAATTCTGAAGACTCTTTTGTTGAAGAGTTTGTTGGTGCATCTCTGCATTTTTCAAATCTCCTTCCAACCTGTTAAGCCGCTCTTCATCTGTATCAACCACTTTAGGCTTCACTTCACGAATTTCTATTTGGATAACAGGATCAATCTTCTTTTGAGGAAGAAGATTAGCTGGAGGAGAAATCAGTTCGGTATCAGGTTCAACACCAGGTGCTGACGCACCTTGAGAAGGCGAAACATCTTCGATTGGAGAAGTCATTTCTAATTCTGATTCCAAATCTTGAGATTCTTCAGGTGAAACTGAAGGAGAATTATCTTCTAAGCCCTCAAAAACTGACTCACAAACCTCAACTGCCTTGGAGACACAACTAGTCGTGACATCCTCTCGACAAGCCTCTCGAGCCTCTTCACGGCACATATCTGAAACTTCAGACAACAACTTCTCCAGCTCATCAACGAGAGACTCTTCAGCCAAAATATCCTCATCAACAGCCAGTTCGCTTGAATCGAGCACAGCAGCTCCATTTTCGACTTCTTCCTGAACATCTTCATCAACGTCCATAACCGACAATACAGAAACTTCCTCTTCTTCATCTACAGGCAAGCTAGCCACCTCAGTCTCAACATCAGGGATTACTTCATTATCTTCATCTTCTTCAGCAAGCAAAGCCACAGGCTCAGAAACAGCTACAACTTGAATACTCTCTTCCATCTGATCTTCAATATCAACTTCAACAGGTTCAGAATCATTTGAGATCTCATCTTCCTGGGTATCTACCGCATTCAGATCGACGGAATTGTCCTCGTCATCTGGCTCAGGATCAGAAAGAATATCTTCTAAAATCTCAACCTTCTGCTGAACTTGAGATTGCTTAATCTGTGCAATCTCAATCTGAATCAGCTTTTGCTTGGCATTGAAATGAACCACAAGAGCCTGCCGGATGATCGGTTCAGAAACAGTTTCTGATGGATCAGACTCCTGAAGAACTTCTTCTGTAGAGATTTCTTGATCGACAGAAAGGTCTACACGCCTCACTCCAGAAGCCTTAGCAAAAGCAACGGTGTCATCCATACTTGCCAAAAGAGATTCTTGAAAAGCTAAGCGATCATTGATGTATTCACTCAAAACAGCCAATTCAACATCAGCTCTTGTCGGAAGTTTTCGAGAAGTTGGAATGCCTTGGTCAATTTTACTCAGTTGATACTCATCGATTTCTTCATCAGCACGTGAATGATCTTCAATAGGTACAGAAGAAGCTACAACAGAAAGATCCTGATCCTGTTCTTGAGCTTGCACTGCTTCCGCTTGAGCAAGAAGAGACTCTTCAACCATTTGATCTTTTAACCGTTCTTGAGCAATTTGTTCGCGTTCCAAACGACGCAAACGAGGTCGCATCTTCTTCTTCATCTTAATCTCTTGAAGCGCTGGAGAAACCTTTGTCATAAAGTTCTTCTGATTTTGAAGAGACACTTTCAAAGATTCCTTAAGTGACTCAACACGATCCACTTCTTCGACTTCGTCAACAATCAAAAAAGCTAAATCGACATGCTGTGTAGCGCTCTGCAATGTTTCCATCAACACATCATGCAGAGGAACGTCAGCATCAGAAAGCTCCTGAGCTTGAGCTTGAGGGATAAGCGTCAAATACTCATCAGCATCTAAACGCGTCAAAATCTCATCGACTTCTGAATAACGGCGATCACTTAACCACAGGTGATAATTCACTCGTCGTTCTGAAATGGCATTGCTGGGGTAGAAAGCGGTTTCGATTCGCGTCTTTATCCCATAGAGCATATCGCCCTTTACAACCGCAGGACTCATAAAGCTATAACTCGAAGTCGTGACGAGAAGCAGAGCCAAGGCCATAGGGAGAGCAAACAAGGGGCGAAGCAGAGCAGAAAAATCCCAAAAAGACCGACTACCAGATTCCTCACGACAACGTTGACGAATCATCGCTTTTATATGGCGATCAGCAGATCGAGAGAGCTTTTGTTGAGGAAGCTTTCGCAAGAGGTCTTCGAAATGAGAATCAGGAGATTTCATAGAAGGGAAAAAGAAAAAATCTTAGAGTACCGAAAACAGAGATAAAAAGAGGGCAGCCAAATACCCAAACTGCTTCTTGAGCTTGGCAAAAGAACGGTGAATAGTAACTCGAACGGTTGAATCAGGCTTATCAACAATCTCAGCAATTTCTTTAGTCGACATATCTTGGTGATAACGCATCAAGAGCATGTCCCGCTCATCTGGAGAAAGAATCTGAATCATTTCGGCGATCTGTTCTTTCGCAAAGCGTTTTTGAGTCACATCAGTCACGTCTGCATCACTCTTCAACACATTCTCGAGTGGCTCAATATCTGCCGTTGGCTTGTTCTTGCGAAAAAAATCAATCAAATGATTGTGAGCTATCGCATAAATCCAACTCTGAAAACTCGAATCAGGTTTGTAGGTATGAAACTTCTCAAAAGCCTTCATAAACACTTCGGACGTCAAGTCCTCAGCAAGCTCAGCATTCCGACCACTTCTATAGTACAAATAGTTGTAAATCTTGTGCTTGAACTGATCGTAATACTTTTCGAACTGATCAGGTTCCATGAAGGATATAAAGAATCGTTTTTAGGCTTGTAAAAGCCTAGCACGGTACTCCGAGATTTCAAAGTTCTATCACCATCTACTACGATGAAGTGATAAAAATGTTACACAAATTCAGCAAAAAAAGACAACATGGAATCTAAAAGATGAGACGAGACATAATCATTGATTTTTTTCAGGAATGCGTCATAATGAATCCCCTTCAAAAAAGTAACAATATGAGTTCTCAAGACCAAAATAGCAGCTTCCTGGCCCTTTTTATCCGGAACAAGAAGATCGCAGTGCTCAGCTGTCTCTTCATCTTTTTGATCGGAATCCTCAGTATCTATCAAGTTCCCAAGGAATCGGCACCTCAGATAGATTTTGGGACCATTATCGTCAATACGGTCTACCCTGGAGCATCTGCAGTAGATATTGACCAATTGGTCACTCAAGAAATCGAAAACAAAATCAAAGACGTCGAAGGAATCAACGAAATCAGCTCAACTTCAAGAAGCGGAGTTTCAAGTATTGTCATCCAATTAGAACCCAGCACCGATGCTGAAACTGCTCTCAACGATCTGAGAAACAAAGTCGACCAAGCCAAAGGATCACTGCCTGGAGATGCAGAAGACCCCTTAATAGAAAGCCTCCAAGGTGGAGAAGATCCCCTCTTCGAAATCCAACTAGTAGGTGATCTCAGCGACACAGAACTCCGTGATCATGCAGAACAACTCAAAACCTTCTTAGAATTCGATCCACTGGTCAAAGAAGTCGATATCAACGGAGGTGCAGAACGAGAAATCCAAATCAACATCAAGCCAGATCTTCTCAACCAATACCAACTCAATACTACAGATGTCTTGCAGGCCATCAGGAATAGTCATCGCGACAGTCCTATCGGGAGCTTAGACATCGATCAACGAGACTACAATCTTCGAATTCAAGGACGACATCAAAACCAAGAAGATATCGCCAATGTCCTCGTCAAAAGCCTTTCAGGAAGGTCTAGTACTGCTCAAATTCGGGTAGGAGATGTAGCAGAAGTCATAGAAACCGGAAAAACAACTAACACCATTACCAGATTTTTTGATATCAAAAATGAACTTCCAGCTCGCAATACCGTAAGCTTAAGAGTCATCAACAAAAAAGATCTCGATATCTTCAGAGCGGATCCACAACTGAGAGAAAACGTTGCCAATTATCAAAAAGAGAATCTTCCGGATAGCATTAGTATTTACTATAGTCTCGAACTTCTCAAAAACGTCCAAGATTCATACGGAAGAGTTGTCAGCTCAGCAACCCAGTCCATCATCATGGTGGTCATCATCTTAATCTTCTTCCTGAGAATTAAAGAAGCCCTCGTCGCGAGTTTGGTAATTCCCTTGGCCTTTCTCTGTACCATCGCCTACACCTTCATCACCGGTGCAACCCTCAACTTCATGGTGAACTTCTCCATGGTTTTGGCCTTAGGAATACTAGTAGATGTCTCGATTGTGATTGTCGAAGGAATATATGAACAGATAAAACTCGGGAAATCCCCAGAAGATGCAGCCATACACGCTCTCTTTGAATTCAAAAACCCCCTCATATCAGGAACTTTAACCACTCTTGCAGTATTTATCCCCCTAATGGTTCTCCCCGATGTCCTTGGAAAATTTCTCTCATTCATACCGATTTCCGTCTCCGTCACCCTCATAGCTGCACTGCTTATCTCCCTCTTTATTATCCCAGCACTCGCCGCCGGGTGGATAAAAGACGAAGCTCTAGATGAGTTGGACAATAAGAAATGCGGAAAACTCATGACAAAAATTAATGCTTTTTACGACAAGCGTGATCAGATCGTTCACGAGTTCGGAGAAAAATATGCTCGTCAGCTCAAAAAACTCCTCAAAACGCGATGGTTTAGGATTGGTGGTTTCTATGGGACTATCGTCATATGTGTACTGACCTTTTTCCTTCCTATCGCCTTCACCCTCTTCCCGGCTGATGATTTTGATCTCATCCAAGTAAAGGTAGAAATGCCCGAAGGAACCGTAAAAGAAAAAACTCAAGAAGCAACTCTTCCTGTCGAGAAAATCCTCCTCGAAACCCCTGAAGCAGAATTCGTGAGAACAGCTATCAATGGAAATGAAGCCAATATTCTCATCGAACTCACCGAAAAAGACATTCGATCAAGCAGAGGCCTTCGAACGTCTTTGGACATTTCAGACGACTGGAGAGAACAGTTCAAACAATTTGGAAACTACGAAGTCCAGATTAACGAAGCTGAATTCGGACCTCCATCAGATGCTCCCGTACGATTCCGTGTGATTGCGAGAGATTCTAATAAACTAGATGACGCTCGTCAGGTAGCTCAGGACCTCATCGCCATGCTAAAAGACATCAAAGGAACAACCAATGTCCGTGATGACATTATCAACGTTCCTGGAGAACTCACCTATCAGCTCAACTACGCCGAACTCGAGAAGCTCAAGGTTGATCCCAACACTGCTGCCACTGCCGTGAGAACAGCAATAGATGGCGTAGAAGCTGTCTCCCTCACCCGAGGTTCACGAGAAATAGAAGTGCGGGTCCAGTTCCCAGAAAACAGCATCCAAGACTTCAACGACC
>CAYGRJ010000083.1:0-5234 GCA_964352285.1 uncultured Candidatus Peribacteria bacterium | reverse complement strand
TCTCAGCAATCTCTGTATCTGCCTCTGTTATCAGGTTTTGCAATTGCTTACCTTCTTCTGAGGCGAGTTCACGAAGCTTTTTGAGGTTTCTGAGGTAATCCTGAAGGGTCGCCTCTCGAGAATCACTGTTGAGGGAAAGGAGTTCGTCGATATTGACGGATACAGCCGTTTGCAAGCGCTGGATCAGATCCAGCTGAAAAGCTGAGCTGTAGCGATTGGTTCCAGACTTACTGATCTCCACAGATGCCTTTACTCCCAATGGCATACCAGCAACTCGAAAGAGCTGCCTATCGAGGTCGTACCAGTTCTGACTCGCTATGAGAGAGGTCTTCACGCCGTGCTGAAAGCCTTTAACCTTGGAAATATCTAGCGCATCGTTACTTGGAGTCATGACTTCTGAAGCCGTCTCAACGCCTGCGAGTATGCCACGAACGAAGGGAGCGAGCTCAAGTGAAGGGTCTTGTTGAACGATGGGAGTATCATCACGGTTTCTGTCGAAAAGATCTTGGACCAAGAGGGGATAGAGCCGGGTAAAGCCAAAGAACATCCCAATCATGATAAAAGCAAAGACCACAACTGAGAGCAGGTTTGGGAAAAATCCTGGGGAAGGAGTCGGTGAAGATGGTGGCTGCTGATCTTCGATCATGAGGGGGTAAAGATGGAGATGAACAAGTACACGATGGCATAGGCAAACATCGCAACGACAATACCTAGTAAAGTAAAGGTAGCTGTTTTCGTGGCTTGGGATACCTTATCGGGATCACCTCCGGCAGTCATAAACTGAATACCGGCATACATGAGCAAGAGAACTGCTATACCAGCTAAAAAACTAGCGAAGTAGGTCGCGAAGCGAGGGATAACCGTGCTGGTGAGGGAGTCCAAAGTTACCCGGTCTTGGTTTTTGCTAAAGATCCCTGAATAAAAACTTGAAGGTTTGACAACCTGTGAAGCTTCTCCGACTTTGGGGGTTGCTGCTGGTTCTTCTGCTGCAGGATTTTTGCCCTCACCAATATCTTGAGCATACACAGAAATCCCTGATGAAAAGAGGAGAGCTCCTATGCTCAGGCTGATAAGAAGGGCCTTTGAAAATGAAGAAAAGAATCTAGCCAAAGAATATCGGGTTAATGGTGTAGAGAATCAGTGCCGAGAGGAAGAGTACAACGAGCCCAACTAAAGATCTGCTGATGCGGTCTTTAGCCGCCTGAACATCATCTGGATTGACCCCTCCCAGAGATATCTGAATTCCGCTAAAAATAATGATCATGATGCAGACGGAACCCACGATCCCAGCAATCCACTGGTAAATCATCCGGGCGTAGTTATTGAGCAGGTCCAATCCATCCTCTCCGCTGACGTAACAGCCTTCGTACTTCTTTTTATTGGCACCTTGCTGCAGGAAGCTCAGGACGAGCTTGTCTCGCATATTGACAGAATTGGAGACCTTTTTCCCTTCGCTATTGATATAGGATGAAAACTTCTTTTGCAGGCAATAGATCACCTCACTACAAGAAAACGACTCACCGCCATTTCTGGTGATCCCTTCGGAGAGTAATACGATAATTTCATCGGAAACATCGGCACTGACTGGTGCGCTTTGCACACTACTATCTTCTCCAACCAGCTCTGCACAGCCTGGGGGGAGCTCATTCTTATTTCCGGTGTTTTGGGAGGCTGTGTTGACACCTTGAATCACTGCGTCTGCGGCGCTATCTACGGCATCACCTACAGCACTTCCAAACTGAGCATGGCTAACTGAAACCCCAAGGAGTCCCGTACTCAATAGCAGCAAAGCGATGATAATGGAGAGCGATCGTTTCATAGGGGCAGTAAATACCTTTTCTATTGTAGAAGAACATCATCAGGATCACGAAAGATGCCCTTTGTATTCTCTCGAATGATGTGGTCTGGTAGTGCCTGTGTTTCCCAGATTTTCTGGGCCTATTTCCTTTGAGAACTCCCTTTTTGCTGGTAAAATGGCCCTTGCACTCAATCATTTCCCTTACTTGAGGATATCCATGAATGAAAAGACTATAACCGTCAAAGGAGCGAGAGTTCACAACCTAAAGAACGTTACGGTAGAAATTCCTCGAGACACCCTTACGGTGATCACGGGACTTTCGGGATCCGGAAAGTCCTCACTTGCCTTCGATACGATTTTTGCAGAAGGACAGCGACGATACGTCGAAAGCCTGTCGACCTATGCTCGACAGTTTTTGAACCTGATGGAAAAGCCAGATGTCGATGAGATCAAAGGGCTTTCTCCGGCGATTGCTATCGATCAGAAGACCACTTCTCGAAATCCACGGTCGACGGTGGGAACGGTGACGGAAATCTACGACTACCTCCGTTTGCTCTTTGCGAAGATTGGAATCCCTTATGACCCAAAGACTGGTCAGCCCTTCACCCGTCAATCTGTCAGTGAGATGATCGATCATATAGGAGATATGAAGGAGGGAACAAAGTTTATGATCCTCGCACCAATCGTCCGCGGGAAAAAGGGAGAACACCGGGTGGTCTTCGACCAGATTAAGAAAGATGGATTCGTCAGATACCGACTCGATGGAAATGTGTACAGCGTGCTCGATGAATTCGAGATCGACCCAAAGAAAAAGCACGACATAGAAATCGTTGTTGATCGTTTGGTGGTGAAGAACTACAAGCCAAAGGTCACCAAGCTGAAGTCTGGACAGGAACTCGAAGAACCCAACCCAGATCGAACCCGTTTGGCTGATTCTCTGGAACTGGCCCTTGGGCATGGAGGAGGACTGGTGATTATCCACAACCCAGACACCGGAGAAGACCATTTGTTCTCGGAGAATTTTTACTGCCCCGGCAGCGATTTGAATATTCCTGAGCTGCATCCACGGATTTTCTCCTTTAACTCACCTCATGGAGCCTGTGAAGAGTGTCATGGACTGGGAACGCGCTTGAAAATTGATAAGGAAATGGTGATGCCTAATGATCGCCTGACGATTGCAGAAGGAGCCATACTGCCTTGGAGTTCTACGAACTCGAAGCTTTCCTGGTATAACGCTCTGCTGGAGCAGGTCGCCAAGAAGCACAAGTTCTCGCTTCATGTGCCTGTCAGCGAGCTCAAGGAAAAAGATATTCAGGTGATCCTCTTTGGGGATCCCGACGAAAGCTACAGCGTGAACTATGGTTCTGACCGCTTCAATGGAGAGTACAAGACCAACTTTGAAGGAGTGATTCCAAATCTTGAACGGCGCTATAAGGAAACCGACTCGAATTATGTACACAAAAAGATTGAGCAATTTATGAGGATCTTGGTCTGCCCGGTGTGTGATGGAAAGCGATTGAAAGCCGGATCTCTCGCCGTAAAGATTGCTGATGTGAACATCATCAACGTGACCGATATGTCGGTTTCGAAGGCTCTCGACTTCTTTAAGAATCTGAAGCTCAAGCCTCACGAAGAGGCTATTGCACTCCCGATCTTCAAGGAGGTTTCTGACCGGCTTGAGTTTATGATTGATGTCGGACTGGAATACCTGACCATGAGCCGAGTTGCGAATACTTTGTCTGGAGGTGAAGCTCAGCGGATTCGACTGGCAACGCAGATTGGATCTCAGCTCCAAGGAGTGCTTTATGTACTGGATGAGCCTTCTATTGGTCTGCATCAACGTGATAATGATCGTCTGATTTCAACCCTTTTGAAGCTGCGTGACCTGGGGAACACGGTCTTGGTGGTAGAGCATGATGAAGACATCATGAACCAAGCTGATTACTTGCTGGATATTGGTCCTGGAGCAGGGAAGTTCGGAGGAGAAATTATTTCTCAAGGAACACCTGACCAGGTCAAGAAAGACAAAAAATCGGTAACGGCTCAGTTCTTAAGCGGAAAAAAGACCATCACCATGCCCGACAAACGACGAGAAGGGAACGGGAATTTCCTAGAAATTCTGGGAGCCCGAGAGCACAACCTGAAGGATGTAAATGTTAAGATTCCCCTGGGGATAATGACCTGTATCACGGGAGTTTCTGGTTCTGGAAAATCCTCACTCATCAATCATATTTTGGTGAAGAAGCTTTCTCATGACCTCAATAAGTCCAAGGCCATGGCTGGTGACCACGATGAGATCCGTGGAATTGAGCACCTCGATAAGATTATCGATATCGATCAGTCTCCTATAGGACGAACTCCACGTTCGAATCCAGCGACTTATACTGGCCTCTTTACTCATATCCGTGAACTTTTCGCGAGCACTCCAGAAGCCAAGCTTCGGGGTTATAAGTCGAGTCGATTTAGTTTCAACGTGAAGGGAGGACGATGTGAAATTTGTAGAGGAGACGGACTCAAGAAGATTGAAATGCATTTCCTCCCAGATATCTATGTGGGATGTGAAGTCTGTAACGGAAAGCGATACAATAAGGAAACCCTTGAGATCACCTGGAGAGGAAAGAACATTGCTGATGTGCTCGAAATGTCGGTCATCGAGGCTTATACCTTCTTCGAGAATATTCCTGATATCAAGAAGCGTCTGCAAACCCTCGTAGAGGTGGGGCTCGACTACATCCAACTGGGTCAATCGGCTACTACTCTTTCTGGAGGAGAAGCTCAGCGTATTAAGCTTTCTAATGAGCTCTCGAAGCGTTCGACTGGAAAGACTATCTATGTGCTAGATGAGCCAACAACAGGTCTTCATTTCGAAGATGTTCAGAAGCTCCTGAAAGTGCTGCAAACCCTGGTAGACAATGGAAACACCATGGTGATCATTGAACACAACCTCGACGTGATCAAAGCTGCTGACCGTGTGATTGACTTGGGACCAGAGGGTGGTGACGGTGGAGGAATGATTGTGGCTGAAGGAACACCTGAAGAAGTGGCTAAGAATCCCAAGAGTCATACCGGGAAGTATCTCAAAAGGATTTTTCAAAAGAAGTAAAGCGTTGTAAAATAGCTTTATGACTTCTTGAATCAGAATCCATGGCCAAAAAACGTATTCTTATCATCGAAGACGATCAGGATTTGCTTCAGCTCTACAGTATTGCCCTGCGCAAGGAAGGGTTTGAAGTGATCGAGGCTTCTCATGGTTATGAGGGGCTCGAAAAGGTTCAGCAGGGCTGTGACCTAATCTTGCTGGATATGATGATGCCCATGGCAAGTGGATCTGATGTGCTCTCTTTGCTTCAAGTCCATGAAGTTGGTCGTCAGATTCCTGTTATCATTATCAGCAACTTCACCCAAGAGGACACCGACATTAGCCAGTTGGATAAGC
>CAYGRJ010000082.1:221-5282 GCA_964352285.1 uncultured Candidatus Peribacteria bacterium | reverse complement strand
CGATTGATGAGCTTGAAGCTGGTGAAAGCCCTGGAATTTTTACATTGGGATGCTCTTCGGTAATGGTCTCGTCATACTGGACACCAGTTGGGCTATTGATCTTGATGAAGTTGATGATTTTTTCGACTTCATTGGTGGTGATGAAGGTTCCTTGCATTCGCATAGGCTTGGCCATATTGCTGGCGAGGTAGAGCATGTCTCCTTTTCCGAGCAAGTCTTCGGCACCTATACAATCAATCACGGTTCGAGAATCAACTCCTGTAGCGACGGTGTAGGCGATACGTGTCGGTATGTTCGCCTTAATGAGACCTGTAATAACGTCTACAGATGGTCTTTGAGTCGCAATAATGAGATGGATTCCTACAGCTCGAGCCATTTGAGCGAGTCGGCAAATAGTCGCTTCGATTTCTTTTGAGGCGGCCATCATGAGGTCGGCGAGTTCATCAATGACGATGACGATGAATGGCATTTTATTGGTTGGAAAGGCAGCGTTGTACTCTTCCATGTTTCTTTTTCCATGTCTGGCGAGCTCTTTGTACCTTCTGTTCATTTCAGAAACCGTCCACTTTAAGGATTGAAGCGCTTTGTCTGGTTCGGTGATCACGGGGGTCAACAAATGGGGGATACCGTTGTAGGTGGTGAGCTCTACTCGTTTTGGATCAATAAGGATAAGTCGAAGATCTGCAGGGGTGTGCCGGTAGAGCAGGCTAACCAAGAAGGAATTGATACCGATTGATTTCCCAGATCCTGTTTGCCCAGCAACTAAGACATGAGGCATTTTTGTCAGGTCGCCGACGACTGGTTTTCCAGAAACGTCTCTTCCCAGGGCCACTTTTAGGTACCCGTCATCTTGGTTTTGGAAGAGGCTTGATCGAATAACACTTCCCAGGTGGACGGTAGATCGCTCATGAGCAGGTATTTCTATTCCTACGAGGCCTTTCCCAGGGATAGGAGCTTCTATACGGATAGCTTCTGCTGAGAGCGCGAGTGCAAGATCATTCTTGAGAGAAGTAATCTTTGAGAGTTTTACATCTTCAGCTGGTTTGAGCGTGTATTGGATAACTGTTGGTCCAACATGAGCATCTTTCATGGTGACGCTGACCTTGAACTGGTCGAGTTTTCGTCGGATGATTTCAGCATTTTCTACGAGTTGATCGTCTTCATAACTCTTATTTTTGGGATCAGTTTTGAGGAGCCTTATATCAGGAAGTTCATAGTTGCTATAATCAACTTTTGGTTGTTCTTCCGGGATGAGTTCTACATTTGGAGGTTTTTCGGTGGTGATAGGAATGACCTCTTTTTTGAGGGCTTCTGGTTCTAGATTTTTTTTGTTTTTGTCTTTTCCAACGATGGTTTCCAGCTTTTCTTCGTTTCTCCTCACAATGTTGAGGGCAAATCCATCAGGTTCTTTTTTGGAGCTGTCTTCTTTAATGGCTTTTGTTTTTCGATCTTTGTTGCTGATTTTTTCGACTAATCCTGGCTCTATTTCGTGAGTGAAGAAGCTCATTAGCTCACTCAGTGAAATATTGAAGATGAGGAGGAGTGATACGAGGCTAGCGACGGTGAGGATGACGGTTGTTCCTGTTTGTCCAAAGAGACTATAGAGGATGAGATCAACGGTGAAGCCGATATATCCACCGTAGCTGGCGGATGATGTAAAGAGAGAATCGAGTGGCGCTGAGAGCTGAACGAGTGATAAACCACTAACGATAAGCATTCCCATTCCAAGGAGTCTGCCAAACCCAAAAATCACTTTTGAGTTCACGAGGGTTACGATTCCCACCACAATAAAGAAAGCGGGGACTACTAAGCTTCCTAAGCCGAAAATAGGTGTGAGGATGTTTTCCGTCCAGAGTGCTCCAACACTTCCTGCGTTTTGTTGGATTGCGAGGAAGTTGAGGATTCCAAATCCTATACAAAATATCCCAGAAATCTCTCTGGAGACGTGTTCGGAAAGCTTAAATTGTACGGCTTTTTTTCGAGTTTTCCGTCGAGCAGTTGTACGTCGTCTTCTGACGGGTGCTCGTCGACGGGCTGTGGTTCTCGACGTGCTTCGTCGTCGTCGAGTGGTTGCCATAGCAAAAAGGTTTAAGGTAAGCGGCGTTTAGACTGCCTGAACACTTCCTATCTTACCATGAAAAAGAGGTCAATTGAGGGTTGATTTTTCTCTGAATTTTTGCTATAGTTATATGAAGCATTGAGTTGCTTCGGACTTTTCCTTTCGATTTCGACCCGGCTTGCCGGACTCGTTCATCGGCTGGAAGGAGAGAAGATTAGGATTTCAAGACTCACCTCATTGTTATCCACAACTACTTCCCTTCGATAGACGCCTAAGCCGGTTACTCTGATTTATCAGGGCGACCAACGACGACGACTATCATCTGGAACACTCATGCTTCTTTTGTTGGAATCATTTAAAGCCAGAATCTACGGCGTTAAAGAGTATTTTTTTCGTGCGCGAGTACACATGTACACTTACACGAAAAAAATACTCTTTGCCTTGTATCTCCTAGCTTTAAATGATTCCACTTGAATTTGAACTGATTTGGACTTTGTCCGTCATTAGAAAACATGGTTTCGATGCTTGCATTTTTTGTTGAACTTTGCTATAATTATATGAAGCATTGAGTTGTTTCAGAATTTTCTTTCCGGTTTTTGATCCGACTTGTCGGAGCCAATCATTGGTCTGAAGGGGAGAGAGCAAAGAGGACATTATGACTTCGGTCGTGGTATCCACACTTCTCACTTCCGATAGGCGCCTAAGCCGGTTACTCTGATTTATCAGGGCGACCAACGACGACGACTATCATCTGGAACACTCATGCTTCTTTTTTATACCTATTCGTCAAAGCAAAGGCGTGGTGACAGAGTTTGTGTTGAAAACCGTTCTTGAGCCGAATGATGTTGAGTTCTCTGCGATGGATTTGTTTCCAATATTTTAGCAGGAGATAGGTGAGTCCTATGGAGTAGGCGACGAAAAAGGGTTTTGTAAACCAGGTGATGTCAATATTGGCATAGGGGACTTTTGCCGTGAGGTTGATGATCCAAGTGATGTACTGCAGGAGCAGATATGCGGGAAAGGCTATGAGCTTCGCGATGGGTAAGAAGATATAGCTGACGACGGTGCCAATAAAGCCGAAGAGCATGGCGAGGGGTAGGACTGGACCAGCTACCATAAGATTGCTAATGGGAGAAATGAGAGAGAGGCTTTGGAAATTGTACAAAATGATCGGCAGGGCCATGATCTGAGCTGACATGGTCAGGAGGATGCTTTCTCGCAGGGCGAGAGTTTCTGGAATCCAAAGGAAGTACTTTTCTATGAGTGGCGCTACATAAATTAGTCCCATAGTGGCTAAGAAGGATAACTGGAATCCAACGTCGTAGCGGAGGATTTTTGGGTTCCAGCCGATCATGAGCACGACGGTGATGATCAGGGTGAGGGTTATTTGTCCTTTGCGATCTGAATTGAGCGCGAGAAGCGCAATGAGCCCCATGATGCAAGCTCGCACTACTGCTGGTGAAGCCCCCACGAATAGGGTAAAGAGGGTAATACCGAGGGCTGAGATGATGATGGAGGGTTTTCTTCCGAAGGGTTTGAAGATTCCCATGAGTATCGAAGCGATCAGGGTGATGTTGTAACCCGATATGGCGATGATGTGTGTGAGTCCGGTGATGCGGAAGGATTCGGAGAGTTCTGGAGGGATTCCTTTACGAGAGCCCAGGAGCAGTCCTGCCATGAAGCTTGATGAGGGTTCGGTAGAAAAGGTGCGGTTCATCTGCTGTTCGAAAGAGGCTTTGATCTTGAGCATGTGGCTGAAGAACCAGGACCAGAGTGTTTCTATGGGACGAGATTGCTTCCCCGTTCGACTCGACTTCGTCTCGCTCAGGGTCGCAATGACGGCTTCTTCATTGTTTGCAGGTTTTATATAGGGTCTGTAGATGACGCTATAGATGTGGTATCTGCTGAGGTATCCGGCGTAGTCAAAGGTGTCGAAGCGGGGTGGATGGCGGAGGTGACCGCTGACTTCTATTTGATCTCCATACTGGTACCTGGGGTATTTGCCACTCGATACCAGCAGGTAGGATTCCTCTATGTGATGAGCATTTGAATGGGGTGTTCCTTGTGATTCTCCATTTGTGGACGGTGGTGATTCAGAGCTGTCAGGATTTGGATGGTTCAGGATTTTTATGGACTGGGCTTTGACGGTGTAGTTGACTTTATTTCTTCGGAGGTCAGGTTCTTCGGCGATGGTTCCGATGATGCTCACTTTATTGGGTTCTTCTGAGGCGTAGTAGTCCACGCTGCTGGGGTTGGGGATATGGATACTGAGTTGGGCTCTTCCGATGCCAAGGCAGAGGCAGCTGATGAGCAGTAGAATTTTTGTATAATTTTTTTGTTCATTAAGGATGAAGAGGTCCAAGTATATGACTCCCAAAAGCACTGCTGTCCACAAATAGACTGCGGGCGAATAGGGGAGGATTTCGTGCAGGGCAATGCCCAGGCAAAAGCTGACGAGGCTGAAGAGGACGCTGTTCATACAAAATAAAAAAGCCTTCTGATGCTAGAGGGCTTCTCTTACGTTTTTATGAAGGACTATCGCGCGTCTGGGTTTTGGATGATGTAATCTTTTGCAATTTGTGCTGCTGTTTCGAAAAAAGACTGCTGAAGCATTTCTCGTGTTCTTGCGATTGTTTGTGATCCCATGGGACCTTCTACGTAGGCATAGCTGAACTTTCCATTTAGGCTGATGACATGAATTCTGAGGCGGGTTTCCCAGATGTTTCTCTTTGATTCCCTCCTGTGGACTTGAAGGTCATAGCTATAGTCTCTGTTTTGTATTCCTTGTAGAGGAGCCATTGCGTTTGGGTCTGTGACTTGTCCAGGAGTGATTACAAAATTTCTTGAAGCATTGCCTTGTTCCTTGAGCATGGCACTTTTTATATAGGTTTTTTCCCGACCAAAGTGGTCGCGTTTGGTGACGGTTTGATAATCGATTGTGATGCTGTGCAAGACTTGTTCTGGACTTGGTGAGTTCTCTCTTTTTGAGGTCTGAGTTTTTT
>CAYGRJ010000082.1:0-211 GCA_964352285.1 uncultured Candidatus Peribacteria bacterium | reverse complement strand
TTGTTTGTCTCAGGAGCTGTTGCAATGAGCAATGCTCCAATGAGTGGCACAACTCCTAGCGTTATCTTTTTTTCTCGGTTTCGCTGAGCTTGGAATCGCAAGTCGAGTTCAGCAAGGATTTCTTGAGCTCCTGTTAGCAGTTTTTTATCAAAGGGCTCGAGTGGTTTTTCGAGGTTGAGCTTGTTGAGCCGGTTTCTGACATGGATAAGCT
>CAYGRJ010000081.1:2048-5343 GCA_964352285.1 uncultured Candidatus Peribacteria bacterium | reverse complement strand
TCCCTCCCCAATACCGTCTTCCCCTCCTGAAAGAGCTGAGCAATCTTCAAGCACTCTCGTGCCTTCATATTCTCTGGATCCACTTCAAGCGTCTTGGAGAACAGTTCCATAGCTCGCGGGAATGATCGGTCATTTAAGTGACAGATTCCTAAATCACAAAGCACATAACTGTCTTGAGGAGCAAGTACCAGCGCTCTTTCTAAGATCGCTAATCCCTTCTTCCGAAGACCAGAGCAGAAATAGCCCCATCCCAGGCAGCGAAGCACCTCCGGATGATTCGGCTGATACTCATTGGCAAATTCTAGGTAAGTAATAGCCTGATCCCACTCATGAAGAGCACTCCAAACAAAACCATACAGATAATTCGCATTCGCAGATCTCTTATTGATCTTGAGCGCCATTTCCAATGATTTCTTAGCCTTTGAATACGCCTTGAGGGAAATATAATTGTCTCCAATTTCTTCATAGGCTTCCACCACGTTCAAATCACTCAGCAATATCTGCTGACAAATCTCAATAGCCTCTCGATGATTATTTCGCATCTTAAGCTCCTCTGCCATTACCAATAGGTGGTAAAACTCCTGATTCATACTGATCTGAATTATTGATGTTTATTTTTTTGATATCTCCAGAATCAGACAGTAACTCCTTCCCCATTCAGAAGTTCTTGACCCGTTCCAAATATTCATACCATTATAGCAGAAATATACATCTTATTCAAGAATCTAAGTCAAAAACATAGAAGTCAGGAACTCCTTTTCTAAGCCCTTTTCCAGGTGTTCACGAGCTTCGCATAGACATCATGCAAAAACAGGCGCCAGATAACATATGCCAAGGCAAAAACGAAAGGAAATGACATAAAGCTCAAGTCCATGCCATAAATTTCAATCTGCAGTAAGCAATTAAAAGCACCATGCAACAATGAAGCCATCAACAATCCTTCGAAAATCAAAGAACCCGGGTAATGCCCATGCCCCGAAGGCCGATCAGGCAAAATATGAAATAAAGTCACATGCAAAGGCAAAGCTTCCCACAAATTCTTCCAAAAATGATGCCAAGGCTTTTCACGCTTCTTCTCTGGGAAAACCTCCTCTCGAAGATATGCATTTGCATAAAAAAATCCAAAGAGCCCGGTGAACAAACTATGAGCAACCATAGTGTTTAAAGATCGAATGGCATAAATCACATAAAAATCAGTTCCAGACTGCAAAAAGGGAACGAGATAATACAAGTTCTCCACAAAGGCAAAACCCAAAGCCACAGCTGCTCCATAAACCAATCCATCAACAATCTGTGTGAACCACTTTTGAGTCAGCTCAATGCACAAGATCAGCATTAAGGCTTTCAGCACTTCCTCGACAACCGAAAGTGAAAAAATTTCCATAGTACTGCCAGGAACCAAAAAGCTCATATCCACCACAGAATACAGCTGCACCAATAACCAAGTACTCAAGCCCCCTAAGGCAAAAGCCAAGAACATCGAAAAAAACGGCTCTTTTTCCCGATCCTGAAGCCACCAAATCAAACCCCACACCAAAGCCGGCAACAACACCACCAGAAGAAACAGCCAAGTACTCATGAGAAATATAAACAATGACAGACTTTCCCTCACTCCTTAAGTTCATTCCATTCTTTCCATTCCTTCTCCTCTTTCCCCTACCACGCCCCAAACTGCATCCAATCCAAAACCATCTGCGAAAGCTGAAAATACCCATCTACATAAAAGGCAATCACCAACAAAAACACCAAAGGAACTTCTTTCAGCTTCTTCGCAGGAACAAATGGAAACAGCAGAGCAATAGCTGCCAAACCAATCATGTTCCCCAAAGAAAAGACAAGAAGGCCTTTAGTCCACCCCAGCCCTCCTCCCAAGAACACTCCCATCAAAATATCAGCCTCCCCTATACCTTTCTTTTTAGTACCTATATATAAGAGAGAAATGACACCAGCAACCACCAGCACTCCCAAAGCAGCTTCAGCGAGACTGTGAGGGTAACCCCATCCCAAACTGCTGACAAATGGAATAACTCCAGTAATCAACAACAATACAACGGGAACCCTCTTCCAGAGCAAATCTGAAATGGCCATAGACCAGAGCAAAACTCCTAAACCGATCTGAAGTGCAATTTCCATAATGCTTCTTAATCATCTTTTTGCCTCAAACTTGCTTGTGAAGCTTTAACAAGTCTAGACTCCTTCAGTATCCCTCAAGCAAGTTCGGGACACAAAGGGAACCCACCAAACGAATACCAACCCTCCAAGCTCTACCATTCCCCCGCCAAACCAATATACGTTTCCGGCGTCAACTCTATCAGTCGCTTCTTATCTTCTGGAGGAATTTCCAACTTCTTCACCAAATCGCGCAAGGATTCAAGACTAATATCCTTACCTTGCGTTACCTTCTTGAGCTTCTCATAAGCATTCGCCACTCCATATCGGCGCATAACCGTTTGGATCGGTTCAGCCAAAACTTCTGGACGAGCATTCAACTCATCACGAATGGCAGCACGATCAAGGTCCAGCTTATCAAAGCCCTTCATCATCGAAGCCACGGCAATCATGCTGTAACCAAAGGCTGTTCCCATCGAACGCTGAACCGTCGAATCAGAAAGATCACGCTGCATCCGAGAAATCGGCAACTTATCAGCCAGTTTGATAAACAAACCATTTGCCACATCGAAATTCCCTTCAGCATTTTCAAACTGAATAGGGTTCACCTTATGAGGCATAGTGCTCGAACCCACTTCTCCAGGCAGCACGCGCTGCTTAAAGATTCCTCGCGACACGTACATCCAAATATCTCTGCAGCTCCCGATTAATACATTATTGAGACGCTTAGCAGCATCAAAGATTTCAGCGTTCCAATCATGCGATTCAATTTGAGTCGTCCACAAATTCGGCTCGAGCTTCAAGCTCTTGATAAACTTCGTGCTGAACTGTCGCCAATTCACCTCTGGGTAAGCCACCAAGTGAGCATTCCAGTTCCCAGTTGCTCCGCTAAACTTCCCCATAATCTTTACGGCCTTAATCTGCTCAAGCTGACGTTCAACACGCATAGCCGTTACCATCAACTCCTTCCCCAAAGTCGTCGGCGTCGCCGGTTGACCATGAGTCAGAGAGAGCATCGGCACTTTCTTCCACTTCTTCCCCAGCTGCTTCAGCTTCGTAGCCAGCTTCTTCATCTGCGGCACATATTCCTTCGCAAGACCATCCTTGATCATCAGCGCATAGGACAAGTTATTAATGTCTTCCGAAGTGCAGCAAAAATGCACGTACTCCAGAGCAGACTCTGGAA
>CAYGRJ010000081.1:0-2038 GCA_964352285.1 uncultured Candidatus Peribacteria bacterium | reverse complement strand
CTTCAGTTCATCTTTCAAAAAGTATTCAATCGCCTTCACATCGTGCCGAGTCACGGCTTCGATATCCTTAACAGCACGAGCATCTTCAAGATCAAAGTCTTCATAGATCTTCCGCATGCTCGTTCTCAACTTCTTCGAAAACGGCTTTAGATCAGTGATCCCTTTATGATCACTCATGAAGATCAAGTACTCTACTTCGACCTTCAGCCGATACATCATCAAACCCGCCTCCGAAAACATCACCGGCAAATGTCCCACCAAATTATGGTAGCGACCATCTAAAGGAGAAAGGGAAAAGAGGCGATCAGACATAAAGTAGAGAATTAATAAGCACATCTATTATGCACTATTCTCCCCCTCCAAACGAGTAAAGTTCTCAATTCCCCTAACTCTCCTAACATTCATAACGGGCCTAATACCCCTACCCCACCTTCACCTCCACCACGTCATCAAAATCCTGCCACTGGCGAATAACTTCGTCTGTTGCTTGCTGATGAGGGGGTTGCAAATCAAAGGTTAAGCGATGCTGACCTTCTTCTTCACCCTGATGATGAAAACGAGAAACCAATACCCGTTGCTTCCGCAACACATCAGACATCGACTTCAACAAATACTGATCTTTAAGAACCACTTCCAAGCTCACAATATCAGAAGATCGATCCTCAGCTGTCCAACTCGCATCAATGCATCGCTGCTGATCAAGAGCCACAAGCATTTTACACTTCACCAAATGGAGAGAAATAACCCCTCCTCGGGTTACATAGCCTACAATTTTCTCACCTTCAGAAGGGAGACAGCAGGCCGCTAACTTGGTTTTGAAACCCTTTTCTCCAGCAATATAAACCTGAGAGGCGTCAGAGACCTTTCGAGACTTTTTACTGCGCTTTTTCTTGAGCATCTGTCGTTGAGAAAGCACAGAGCGCACCACCGCTTCAGGCTCTATTTCTCCTTGAGCTATTTGTATCAACAGTTCTTTTCGCTCCTTATTCGTCAATAAATTCCCCTTATACTGCTCCAAAAAGGAGTGTTCAAGGTCTAAAGAATGCTCTCCAAACTTCCTCAGCATCTGATTGAGCTGCCGTGCTCCTTGATCAACCAAGGTATCGGTTCCCTGTTCTATCAAATACTTCCGAATCGCCTTTCGAGCCTTTTCGGTATTCACAATAGAAAGCCAGTAGAGATTTGGCCGCACGCTCATCTTTTTGACCACAAACACTCGATCACCACTCTGCAATTCATAATCAAGAGGAACAGCCTTATCATTGACCTTTGCCATAAAACAGTGGTTTCCCAATTGCTCAGACATGGAATAAGCAAAATCCAATGGTGTTGATCCTTTTGGCAATTCAACAACCATGCCATGTAAAGTCATCACGAAGATTCGGTCTGAAAACAAATCAACCGAAGAAAAAGACGCATCCATTTTGAGCTGATCCTGAAGGTACAGCAAATTCTTTACCCACTGCACTTTTTCCAGATAGCTCTTAGTCTCCTTTACATCCTTCAAATGTCCTTGCCTCTGCTTAATATAATCTTCTTCGTACCACCAATGAGCAGCCACTCCATATTCAGCTTCACGATGCATTTTTTCAGTCCTAATCTGAACCTCTACAGGTCGATCAGCATCAGAAATCATCCCGGAAACCACGGTATGAAGACTTCGATAACCATTCACCTTAGGCATCGCGATATAATCCTTAAACCTCCCCTTCACCGGCTCCCATCGCTTATTGATATAGCTCATGACCGTATAGCAATCGACCTCATCCGCCACCACCACCCGCAAGGCCAACAAGTCATAAATACTGTCCAAATGGTTTGAAGCTTTTCGCTTCAGTTTGGTAAAGGTGCTGTACTTCCCCTTAATACGGCCACTCACCTCAGCCTCAACACCATTTTCTTTGAGATAGCTCTGCAAATCTGTAGTTAAGCTCGCAATCGTTTCTTGCCTCAGCTCTTCCCGCTTCGAAAAGGCTTCCACCACGAGTTCGAATTCATGCTGAGATAAATGAGAAAAACACATGTCCTCGAGCCGCCT
>CAYGRJ010000080.1:0-5349 GCA_964352285.1 uncultured Candidatus Peribacteria bacterium | reverse complement strand
GTTCAGCACCGGTCATCAACAATCAAAACCTTGCTCAGGGTCCTGTCCGACCATTCGATTCAACCATTGTCCTCCGATCTGAACGCCCAAGCCTGGAAGAAATCAGAAAAGATGGAAAATGTGTGCAGTTCTCAGATGTCATCGATAATAATGAATACACTCAAGAAGAAAAAGATGCCACACTTTGGGCGAAATGTGTTCGAAACTTGGTGGCAGGGTTTCCAGACGGAACCTTCAGAGGAAATCTGAATCTCAAAAGGGAGGAGCTCGGTGCGATGCTCTCACGGGCATCAATTAAAAAAATGAATAAAGAAGAAATTGAGAAAGATATTATAAGGCTTGCTAATGGTCTCAGTATTAGTTATCCAGATGTTGATCAAGGTGAGTGGTATGCGCCATATATTGTTCTCGTAACAGCCTTAGAGCTTATGGAAGGATACGGTAATGATCACCCTACAAAACCAGGTTCATTTGGGACTGGAGAAAATCTGGATGTGCTCGAAGCTATCAAGGTGATCATGGCTTTGATCACCAACGATTTCCCAGAGGCGCAAGAGTTTATGACTATTCATGAGTCCAATAAGAGCCTTCAATGGTTCCAGAAGCCAGATAAGGGTTATAGAGATCTGACTGGACTGCCTATTGATTTTGCGCCATTTGGCATCAGCACGGCACACCTCAATTTTGCTCCATTCCTTAATGCCTACCAAGCAAATCCATATGTAACAAGGCTCGAGTTTATCGTAGCTCTCTACAGGGGGCATTTACCTGCTCAGGATCTCTAAGTCTTCACAAGTCTTGGACATTGCCATCAGGCCCGTCATTACCTATACTTGACGGGCTTTTTGATTACCCCCGATCATGAAAATATCCCTGAATTGGCTCCGAGACTACATCGATATAGACCCCAAACAGAGTCCTGAAGAAATAGCAGCCAGAATTACCGAAGCAACAGCTGAAATCGAGGCTATTGAATATGTGGGAAAAGATCTGGATAACGTTGTGGTTGGAGAGTTGATCAGTACCGAAAAGCACCCAGAAGCCGACAAGCTCCATGTTGCACAAGTAAAGGTGAGCAATACAGAAACAATTCAGGTGATATATGGAGACAAGGCCCAGGTGAAGGTTGGTGATAAAGTTCCAACCGTTGTTGCTCCTCTTCAGTTGCACGGAGGTGAGATTAAGAGTGGTGAAATCCGCGGAGTTATGTCTCATGGAATGCTCTGTCTCGATAGCGAGCTTCTCGAAGGGTGGGATGCAGAACTAACAATCTTTCCAGCTGACACCAAGGTGGGAACACCTATTACTGAACTCCTTCCGCTTCAAGATATTGTCTACGAAATCGACAACCATTCTATTACTCACCGTCCAGATCTCTTTTCTCAATACGGGTTTACTCGAGAACTCGTGGCCCTTGGTCTCGCAAGCTGGAAAAAGCAGGCAGAAGAATATGATCTCGAGAAGATGCTCGGAAAAGAAGAGCTGCCATTCTCGGTGAGCTTCGAAGACAAAGAACTGTGTAAGAACTACAACGGAACCATTGTGAGTGGATTAGATTCTCGAAAAGCACCGCTCTGGATGAAGGCTCGTTTGCAAGCCTGTGGGATTCGATCAATCAATGCCTTAGTCGATATCACCAACTACGTGATGCTCGAATTCGGAGCACCAATGCACGCCTTCGATAAGGATTCTCTAGCAGATGGTAAGTTCGAATTCAGGCGCTCCAAAAAAGGAGAATCGATGACCACCTTGGATGGTAAAGAGCAAAAGCTAGGTGATGACATCATGCTGGTTGAAAACGGAGGAAAAATTGTTGATCTTGTTGGAATCATGGGAGGGCAGAATTCAGAAGTGAAAGACTCGACGACATCCGTATATTTCCATCAGGGGGTTTATGATCCCGTGATGATTAGAAAGGCTATGATTGAGTTAGGACATCGGACAGACGCGGGAACTATTTACGAGAAAGGGCCAGAGCCAGAAATTTCAGAATTAGGAATGGGGAGGACTTTAGAGCTTAGCAAAGAAATTTTTCCAGATGCTCAATTCAACTATCGATTACTGCATATCCAAAACCAGAAATCAGAAAGCCCAAAGGTTCAGCTCACTTTTGAAAAACTCAAAAAGTACATCGGGGAAGAAATCCTCCCCAAAGATTGTGAACGAATTCTGACAGATCTTGGTTTCAAAGTGAAAATGAATAAAGAAGAATTAGAAGCAGTGGCTCCGTGTTGGAGAGCAGCTGATGTTCAAATCACAGAAGACCTTATTGAAGAAATTATCCGGATCTATGGGTTTTCAAATATCACTTCAGCGCCACCAACCATTCAGCTCAAGACACCTGTTCGAGATCCCAAGCGACACTTAAGGAGAACAATCCAGAGCTATCTCACAGGACTGGGATATTTGGAAGAAGCAAATTTCTCATTTCTTTCTGAAGAATTGCTGCAGAAGCTTGGTGAAGAAAACCTTGATGAGTGCATAGAGGTTGCCAACCCCGTAACCAACGACTTCCAGTACATGAGACCAAGTCTCTTGCCCTACCTCTTAAACAACCTTTCTCGAAACCAGATTATGGACAAAAGAGACTGGTTAACCTTTGAGTTTGGTTCAACCTTCGCGCAACAAGGAAAAGAAATATCACAACCTTCCCAGCTGATGATCGTGATGGCGAAAGAATCTGATCTTGCCTTTGCTGATATGAAGAAATTAGTAGAAGGAGTGATGTTTGAAACCGGAAGAAAGCTGACTTGGAACGAGGCTGGTCATAGCAAGGCTTATCCGGGAAGAGTGCTATCTCTCCATATTGGAGATCACGAAGTCGGATCTCTATACGAAATTCACCCAATGCTTGCAGACCGATTTAAGATTTCTGGTTCTGTAATCATTGCAGACATCAGTTTTGATACGCTCGTGATGACTCATCAAGAAGACATTCATTATCAGCACATTAACCGTAAGCCAGAAGCCTACTTGGATATTAACGTCGTTGTTGATCACGACACCAAGGTTGGTGATATCGAGTCGGTCATAAACGCTGTCCAAACGCAGTACCTTAAGAAGTCAGAACTCATGGATATCTACGAAGGAAAGAATCTTGGTGAAGGGAAGAAAAGCTTTACCTTTTCTCTTACTTATCAACACCCTGAACGAACACTAGAAGAGTCTGAGATTCAAAAGATTGTAGAGGAATTGATCCAACAGCTTGAAAAGAATGGTGGAGTGGTGCGTCGTTAGTTTGAAAATTTAGGAGAATAGTGGCAATGGTGTAAGGGTTTTGCTCTTTAGTTACTAAGAACCATACTTATGAAATCACTTCACGAATGGAAATTTTGGGATCGTCATAAAAACTACCTCAGCGGTTGGACTCGTTTGGCAGCTTATCCATTGCTCTTGAGCAGTCTTTATTTTCGAGATTGGAATGTTGTTGCTGGTGTCATCATCTTCATCATTGTCAATCCTGTACTCTTTCCAGCTCCAAATTCTCATGAGTACTGGATGAGTAAAGGGGTGCTGGGTGAACAGTTATGGATAAAGAATAAAAAAAAGCTGAAGAAGGCAAACTTTTTGAATATGCTAAACGCTGTATCTGTAATCCTCTTTGCAGTATTTGCTTATTATCAATTGCTCTATCCTGCAATAGTATCAGGGACAGCCTCTGCATTCTTCAAGCTTCTCTTCATGGAAGAGATGGTTTTGTATTACAAAAAGGAGAAATCTCAGAGTAATAAGTAATTATCGAATTCGAGTTAGATTACTACTTTTGGCTTTAATTTTCTTTTTGCAGTGAGGACACTTCGTATCTTTGTTGTCCTTCTCTAAGATCCGATCAATAAAACCTGAGCCAAGAATACCGGCTGGGAGAGCAAAGAGTCCAATCCCTAGGAGGGCTATAAAGGCTCCAAAAATTCTTCCCCCAATGGTGATGGGAACAATGTCACCATATCCAACCGTTGTAAGGGTCATAACACCCCACCACATAGAAGCAGGAATACTCGAGAATGCTTCTGGTTGAGAGGGGTTTTCGAGGAAGTAAATAACACTCGAAGAAACGATCAGCAGGATGAGGATGGTGTAGAGAGTTACTTTCAGCTCGTTCTTCTTTTCTCTGTAGACGTAAGAAAACACATCCCAAGCTTTGAAATACCTTCCCATTTTAAACATTCGCAGCAGTCTTAGGATCTGAGCCATATGACTTTGTCTTCTGGTAAGGGGGGTGAAGAAGCTGAGATAAAAAGGGAGTATGGCAAGCAGGTCGATAATGGCAAATGGAGAAACTGCATACCTGAGCCGACCTTTTATGGGATCTTGGTATCGTTCATTTTCTACTATGCACCAAATCCTGAGAACATATTCGATGCTAAATATAGCAACAAAGACTAATTCCAGACTCTTAAACATCAGTTGGTATTGCAGGTAGATGACGTCAACGGACTCCAGCAGGATAACGAGAGTGTTGAGTGAAATAATGAAGAGAAAAAATCGCTCAAAGCGAACTCTCCATAGGTTTTCACCTGGTCCAAATAAGGTGTGAAAGAGCTGAAGGCGAAAGCTATTCATTTAGTCAGTGAGGTACAATTGTCACTAGTATACATTATGAAAGCGAGATGTGGAGATGTGACCATGCCAAAAGGCCAGCAGCGCAACTCGAAGATTTACCAGAAAAGAGCACATTTTTCATTTCATCTTCAGGAATCAGTTCCACTTCTATGAATTCTGTTTCATCAAGTTCTTGTTCTCCAATCTTTTTGCAATTATCTGCAATGAACACATGAACTTTTCTGGTGGTGTATGGGCCTCCCGGCAAGATACCGACTTTCGTAAATTCTCCAGAATATCCCGTTTCTTCACGGAGTTCATGTTGCATTCTCTTTAAAATATCTGCATCTGTTTGATCTTCATCTTCAAGTCGTCCACCACAGATCTCCACAAGGACTTCCTCTGATCCAACACGGTATTGATGAGTCACAATATATTTCCCATCTGAAGTGCGCGCGAGTACACAGCAGGTGTCGGGTTCTTCTTTTACATAGAAATGGTGTTCAGACCCATCTGGGAGTCTGTAGAGGCGGTCAAGAATCTTAAAGAATGGATTCTCGTAGGCAGTGCTTTCTGATAGGAGTTTAAATTTCATAGTGTTGTTGTAGTAGTCAAAATAAACGGACACATTACGCTTTCCAGAAATCTCCAGCGCGATCAACGAGGTTTTTGAGAACTGGAAATCGCTCGAGTTGAGGGTCAGCATTGAGAATATCTTGAGCTTTCTCTCTCGCCATGGCGATCGTGCGCCCGTCCATTATAGAAGCCATCTTCAGGTCTGGTAAACCACTTTGCCGCAGGCCATAGACT
>CAYGRJ010000079.1:0-5474 GCA_964352285.1 uncultured Candidatus Peribacteria bacterium | reverse complement strand
TGTGTCAGAATAACCTTTTTTGCGTGGCCAAACAGGAAAATATACGGGTTCAAGGAGTTGTCGTAACGGCTCTCCCCAACGCTCATTTCATTGTTCGGATCGCGGATGAGGGATTTGAAGGCCATGAGGTCAATGCACACATTTCTGGAAAGATGCGACTGAATTACATCAAGATCCTTCCAGGAGATGACGTTATCCTCGAGCTGACTCCTTTTGACCTTACTAAGGGGCGTATAGTCTACCGAGGTAAGGAGAAGAAGGTTGAGGGAGAGGAGGAGGTTGTTGTTTCGGCTGCAGGTTCTGCGGAAACACCGGAAGGAGAATCTCCAGAGGCATCAGAAGATGCTGGGAGCTCAGAAGAAGCTCCTGTAGAAAATTCTTAAAGTTCATTATTTCGATTTATGAAGGTACGATCATCAGTAAAGCCCATGTGTAAGTATTGCCAGGTGATTAAACGTCGCAAGACGATTAAGCGTGGTCGTGCTCATTCACGACAGTCGAAGTGTGTTCCTGTTATTCATGTGATCTGTTCTGTTGATGCTACTCATAAGCAGCGTCAAAAGCACTAATTGTAACTTCTTTCTTTTACTTTTCCGTTTATGGCTCGTATAGCTGGTGTCCTCATTCCAAATGATAAGCGTATTGTTATCGCCCTTACTTATGTGTATGGGATTGGTAAAGTTACGAGTCAAAAGATATTGGCTGAGGTTAACATCGATGAAAACATCCGAACGAAAGACTTGACCCTTGATCAAGAAAGCGCTGTCCGTAAAGCAGAAGAAAGCTACTAGGTAGAAGGAGATCTTCGACGTAAGACTCAGCTCGATATCAAGCGTATGCAAGATGTCGGTTCTTACCGAGGTTACCGTCACCGACTACGGCTTCCGGTACGAGGTCAAAATACCAAGAATAACAACAGAACAAAGCGTGGTAAGAAGATGACCGTCGCGAATAAAAAGAAAGAAGGTAAGTAAACTTTTGAATTATTATCTCCGGAGTGATCTCTCCGGTGTTTCTCTAACCCTTATGTATGGCTGACGAACAGCAAAAATCTGAAAAATCTCAAGATGCTCAAGAAGAGGTTCAAGAAAAGAAAGCTCCTCGAAAGAAGATCAAGAGATTGGTCAAGAGTGGATGTATTTACATCACTGCTGGCTTCAATAATACTCTTTTGACAGCTACTGATACGCAAGGATCAGTTCTCGCTCGTTCGAGCGCTGGAGGAAGTGGGTTTAAAGGTTCTAAGAAATCAACACCTTATGCAGCTCAAATTGCTGCTGAACGGCTTTCTGAAAAGCTCGAAGTCTTTGGAATGGAAAATGTTCAAGTCTTTGTGAAGGGAGTTGGTCCGGGAAGAGAACAGGGAATACGGGGACTTGCTAAGAATTTTGATATCGATGTTATCGTAGACAAAACCAGCACTCCTCATAATGGTTGCCGACGAAAGAAGCGACGACGAGTTTAGTCATTTTCACCTTATTCAATTAGTTATAACAACGTATGGGTAGATATACAGGTCCAAAAGCACGATTATGTCGACGAGAGGGAATAGATCTCTTCGGTCGTCCTAAGTACGCGAAGATCCTCGAACGACGACCAGGAAAACCTGGGGTGAATACTGGACGAGCTCGAAAGCTTTCTGGTTTTGCTGTTCAGCTTCGAGAAAAGCAAAAGCTGAAGATGATGTACGGTGTTTCAGAAAAACAATTCCGAAAGTACTTCGACAAGGGAAACAGCATGAAAGGACTGACTGCTGACAACCTCAACAAGCAACTCGAGATGCGGCTTGATAACGTGCTTTACCGTTCTGGATTTGCTCTGACTCGTATGCAAGCTCGTCAAATGGCTGGTCATGGTCACTTCATGGTAAATGGACGACGTACCGATGTTCCTTCTTATCAAGTTCGAATAGGTGACATCATAGAAGTCCGTGCTAAATTGAAGGGGTCAAAACTTTTTGCAGAAAACCTTGAAGAAAATAAGTCTTACAAGCCATCACGATGGCTTAAAGTTGATACGAAGAGTCTTTCCATCGAAATCGTTGGTGAGCCTCAACAAGATGACTTTGAACAAGTTATCGATTGCCAAAAGATTATTGAGTTCTACTCTCGGTAATCCTGTTCTTTAGAGGAATTTTCCTCTCTTTTTACTCCTTTATCTCTCGCTCGCATGCACATTATTCAAGCTGAGATTGGAATCCCACAAGTTACGATCGAAAACAAAGGGGATAACCATGTACTGGTAACGGTTGAGCCACTTCCACAAGGCTATGGTATGACCTTGGGAAATGCTCTTCGGCGTGTGCTTTTGTCTTCTGTACCTGGTGCAGCCATTGTTGGTATTAAGATCGATGGTGTTAAGCACGAGTATTCTGCGATTCCAGGAGTTAAAGATAGCGTTCTCGACTTTATGCTGAATTTGAAGCAAGTGGTCTTCAAGATGCATTCAAAGGAACCTGTTACGGTTGAATTGAAGGTTTCTAACCATGTTGGTGAAGTGACTGCTGGTATGATCACCTGCCCAACAGGAGTAGAAGTGATCAACCCAGATGAAGTTCTGACTTCTATGGATAAAAAGAGCTCATCTCTCGACTGTAAGATTTTCCTGCAGAAGGGAGTGGGATACCAAGCTGTCGATAACGCGAAGAATACTGATCCAGACATGATTGTTACAGATACGATTTATGCTCCGGTACGACGTGTGCGATTCGACGTTACTAGTACTCGTGTTGGTCAGATGACTAACCTCGATAAGCTCGAGCTCGAGATTATTTCTAATGGTTCTTTCGATGCTTCTGAATCGCTGAAGTTTGCTTCTGATATTCTCAGTTCTTACTTCGGATACTTCAACACTACTGGTACGCCAGCAGATGCTGAATTCATGACCACTGCCCACGATATTATGGCGAAGCAGCAGGTTGAAGAAGAGAAAGCTGCTCGTACAGAGTACACTCCTATTGAAATTCTCAACTTGAGTCCACGAACACTTAATGCCTTGATCAACGGAGGAATCGGGTCTATTGAACAGTTGACCACCTGTACTGATAGTAAGCTCGGAAACCTCCGAGGTTTTGGAAAGAAGGCGATGGATGAAGTTCGAGATTCTCTCGAAAAACGTGGACTTTCTCTTGTAGAAGACTAAAAAACCCCGTATTATCCAAGCCCAATTGTTGTTGTATAATCCTTATATTTACCCGTGAGACATCGAAAAAAGATTGCCAAGCTCAGCCGTAAAAAAGACCATCGTAAAGCATTGATGAGAAATCTTGCTACGTCTTTGGCACTTCACGGAAAGCTGACAACGACAACTGCTAAGGCAAAGGCTCTCGTTTCTTACTATGAACAGCTCATTACAAGAGCAAAGCGAGGAGATGAAGTGAATGCTATTCGTACTACTCAACAGTTCTTGTTTACTCAAGCAGCTCAGAAAGCTTTTGTAGCTAAGTTGAAGGATCTCACGAAGCAGAGCGGATACTTGAGAACGACTAAAGTTGGACTCCGTGATGGAGACCGAGCTGAAATGAGCCTCGTTGAATTTGTTGGATAATTGTTGATACGTACTTGTTATAACCTGATATGAAGACCTCTATACCTACCACTAAGCAGCAACAGGACCGAAAATGGTTCATCGTTGACGCAACAGGACTTACTCTTGGACGAATGGCTTCGTCAGTAGCTGATATCCTTCGTGGTAAGCACAAGCCGCAGTTTACTCCTCATATGGATATGGGAGACAATGTAATCATTATCAATGTCGATAAGATTGCTGTCTCTGGAACGAAGATGGATCATAAGAACTACTATACTCACAGTGGGCATGTTGGTCATTTGAAGGTTCGAAAACTCAGCGATATGATGAGTACTCGTCCTCTTAAAGTTATTGAACAATCTATTCGTGGAATGCTTCCAAAGAACAAGCTTCGAGATGTATTCATGAGTAAGCTTCACCTTTACGAAGGTGCAGAGCACCAACACGAAGCACAAAAGCCTGAAGCTCTTTCACTCTAATTATTCTTTTCTCTCCCTATGGCGGATCAGTATCATTACGCAACCGGTAAACGAAAAACATCTGTAGCTCGAGTACGACTTTTTCCAAACGGAGAAGGCAAGATTGAGATCAACGGAGTACCTGCACAAGAGTTCTTCTCGGTGAATACTCACATGGGAACGATTCTTGAGCCTCTCCAGACTGTTGAACAGCAAAAGAATGTGAATATCACTATTGTTGTCAGTGGAGGAGGTGTTACAGGACAAGCTCAAGCTTCTCGACACGGTATTGCTAAGGCTTTGGTAGAAATGGATGCTGAGTTCCGAACACCTCTCAAAAGAAAAGGATTTTTGACACGAGATGCACGACGAGTAGAACGGAAGAAGCCAGGACAGAAGAAGGCCCGTAAGAGTTCACAATGGGCTAAGCGTTAAGCTTCAGATTATCGACTATTCCAAAGGCAGCTCGAAAGAGCTGCTTTTTTGTTGTTAGGCTTTGCCGACAAGATGAGGTTTACATGTGATGTGGATCTGATAGCTTGTTTTGGAATTGTTTTTAATAATAGATTATGAATAATAAAGCCTTTGGAATGCCTAACCCACAGGAAGTAGGGGTCATTCCTGGATCTACTGAGCCTCAGAAGACGAAGCCTTCCTCACCTGATCAAGGTCAAGAGCCACAAGTAGAAACAGATCAAGTTGCTGCGAGTACTAGTGATGAGGTTTTGAAAACCCTTAAATCAGGTGGTTTACATGGTCACTCGAATAACTTTCGTGATGCTGATCGAAACGTTTGCTAACTAGCGAGCAGCGCTATCAGCTTTGTCGATAGGAGATTCATCAGTGAGGTGGTGTAAGACCATGTCGCTGATTTTTTTTGTACGGGTATTTGACCACTTGAGGTACTTCCCAATCTTTTCGACCATTTCTGCTCCGACTTCGGAGTGATATGGGTAGTTTGATTGCTTATCACGTTTCCAAAGTCTTTTAACGGTTTCTCTCCAGCCCTTGATCGTGAAGAACCCTGGCCTGATCGTTTTGTTGACCCTGGTGAAGGGTTTTCCAACGTCATGGAGTAAGGCTGCCCAACGGATGTCTACGTCGCTCTCAACGCGTTGTACGGTCATTTTGGTGTGTTCGAAGAGGCTGTGTCGATGATATGGTGAATTTTGGTCGTAATGATACTGAATCCAGATTTCTGGGAGGATGAAGCGCAGGAGTTCTGTGCCTGCGAGACTGTCGAGTCCACGGTGGGCGTGATCGGATACGAGGATCTTATCCATTTCTGCAACCCAGCGCTCTTTGGAAATGTTCAGGATTTTTACAGCGTGTTCACTGATAGCCTTGTGGGTTTCACTAGTGAGGTTGAAGGTGAATTGTGCTGTCAGTCTGCAAGCACGCAGCATGCGGAGCGGATCTTCGTTGATGCGAATGCCTGGATTACCTACGAATTCTACTTTTTGCTGTTTGATGTGTGCGTAGCCTTCG
>CAYGRJ010000078.1:0-5488 GCA_964352285.1 uncultured Candidatus Peribacteria bacterium | reverse complement strand
CCCATAGGTATTTTCTCAATTCCTTATCAGTGTAAGGGCAATAAGCTCCCTGACAATGGGTTTCAGGGGGGAAAGCTTGTAAAATACTCACCTTATGGTCTCCTTGAGGAAAAGGGTTCTGGTCGGTGGCTCGGGAGATCTTCTCGATACCGTTGTTCATTGAGGTCAATTCTTTCGACGTAGCCATGCACAGAACCATCGGGATTATAGGACATAGCTCGCAACAACAGCACGGCAAAGGTCTTACGGAGCACCTTGCTTTGAGCACCTACACGCAGCTGATTCAAGAGCCCATTTTGACGGGCGAATCTCATGTAGAGTGATTCCCAGTCTTCATTTTCGTCATCAGCTCCCACGATTCGAGAAGATCGCAATAACAGTGCGAGTACCTCTGCTCCTGTAATATGCTGATGTGGGCGAGCTGTTTCATCAGCGTAACCCTTGATCAAACCGGCTTCATAAGCCGTATAAAATATCCTCGCCAGGTAGTACTGCTCGGAGTCTCGGGTGTTGAAGTCGAGAGGGATATCCCTGAATTCGAAACCATCAGCAGGAATAGGAATACTCTTCTCGATAGGAATACAATTCGCAATTAAGATCGTTTTCAGAGCTGCAGCCCTGCTCAACACATCATCAGGACCAAAGAGCCAAGCTCCTTCTGCATAGCGTCCTGGCTCATTTCCGCTGGAGTGATTTCCTTGGCCACTAAACACGTAATCACCTGTTTCTGCAATTTGAGTATTCTTCAGCAAGGTGATGAACTGGCTTTCAAATTCATCGGCATCAAGGTCTTCAAAGACCAAAGATCGGTTCACATCCAGGTTCAGGCAAGCTGCCTCAGCAGATCCCTTGAGCACCACTTGCGGAGCCTGTCTGACATTCCCAAAATCATCCCCAAAGAGCTGCTTCATATGAGCACAGATCAGCGGGTGCTCAATATACTGGCAATCAGTTGCCGACACCTGTTCTGCTTCTTGAACAGGGTTTTTAGCTGAATCAGTCTCGCGAGACGCAGCTGAAGCATGTTCCTCTACTGGGGCTAGGAGTGGACTTTCGACTCGACACTCAGAACTACAGCCATCACCACTGTTCGTATTCCCATCGTCACATTCTTCGGTGTACAGCACGTCATCACCACAGAAGTTTTGCAGCACTGTTATGCGTCGACCACCGCCACCTCCTCCACCAACTCCACCATCTGATATCGTGACTCCGCTGCTGCCAACATTATTAGCCACGACCACATCAATGGGGTTCGAGAGCATCAGACTGGCCCAATGAGTCACCTCCGCGCCAATAGTCGTAGAGATGTCGGTGTTGATATCCAGTGTCGCGTTTCCAGCAGGAGCTAGGGTTCCAATATTCCAGATTCCAGTACTGTCATCATAGCTCCCTTGTGAAGGGGTGGCCGAGTTGAAGCTGAATCCTCCAGGGATCACAGAGCTGACCTGAACTTGGCTCGCTGCGGTACCACTGGTGTTGGTAGCAAGGATACTCAAGACAAGTGGAACTCCCTTTACGGTAATAGGATTATCAACACTAACCGATACCGAAATATCAGTATTGGCACCCACTGTCAGGTCTGGGCTGTTGAGCACAAAGGGAAGTGATCCTTGGTCAGATGCACTGACCTGCACACTGTTAGCGATCAGGGTTCCCTGTACCAAACCAGCTTTGACCTGTGTGCTATAGACGATCACACAATTCAGCCCAACAGCGATATCCAGGTCATCGATATTTAGGGTTGTCGTCGTCGAGCTGTCACTCAGTGATCCTCCACAATTCGTAATGCTTTGGATGCTGAGGTTTTCTAGGTTTCCACTGATCGTATCATCCAGGTCGACACCCGTGGCTCCAATGGTTCCTGTATTTGATAAGGTGATCGAATAGTTCACGGTTTGTCCCGGAAGCACTGAGTTATCGACATCGTCATCATCTTTGCTCGAACTGCTCAAGTCGACACCGGGTTGAATACTCGAGAAATCCACACCCTGAACCCAGGCCGGAAAGGTTTGACCAAATCTCCGGCGTTCCAGCCTAATAGTCGTATTCGTGGTGTAGCGAGCCGAGAAGATCGGACGAGGGTAAGCATTCCCTGTCCCATTCTGACCATTGGTCATTAGCGCCATTCGGGCAGTGCTGTCAGAATTCAGATCTACGGGAACATCTACAGTCAGCTCATTTTGATCGCCATCGGGTTTGAAACGATAATCTACAGCGAGTTCGTCGTGAGTAAGGGCATAGACATCGAAGCTTCTGGTATCAGCATATTCTTGACCAACAGCTACCGTCGTTTCTGTCGCAAACTGATTTACTCCATTTCCAAGAGTGATCAAGCTTCCCTCGGAGGCGTCTCCAATACCCTGGTCATTGGTATGCCCCGTTCCCCACACCCAAGTGTTGTCTCGAGTCACCGGGGTAATAGCTGCAGTGTCGTATTGATTAACAGCAGCAGCACCATTCCCACCACTATTTCCCGTCACATTAACCCGCTGAACAGTCCATTGAGAACCCCATTCCAAAACCATGACGGTGCTGGTGGCGGCAGAAAGCGTTGCATCAGTAGCACTTCTACTCCAATTAATCGTATTAATGGCACTCGGAAACAGTCGCGCATGACAAACCTTCGTATTCGTAGTGCTTGCTTGAGCAGTAGTACATCCAGACCCATTGTATCCCCCCATCAGCATCACCTGGTTAATATCAGACCAGCTGCTTCCACTTGTATCTGTCCCAGAAGTATCCGAACCGGGATGGCTGACGAGTTGGGTATCCAACAGCTGAAATCCAGAATTCGCACAATCTGCAGTACATTCCACCACAGTAACCACACCGACCCAAGAGTTTACGGCGTTCGAACGGGTCAGGGTGATAACATTGCTGACTCCTGAGCTCGCCAGATCTCCAGTTCCAAAAGGGTCAGCAGTAAGGGCGGCATAGTTCTCATCTGGTCCACGGTCATTATTGGTTGTTTGGTCACCATCACTTCCTCGAACAATCACAAAGTAGTTGCTGACCAGGTCTTGGTTCAGGAACAGATTAAAACTCGTTCCACTAAAGCTTCCGTCAGAAAGGTAGTACTCGTTCACTCGAAAAGTATCGCCAGCTCCAGCCTTCGAGAAGTTCGCACGTTGATACATCCAGGGAAGAGTAATCATCATGGCGATGATCAGGCTTCCAAAGAAGAGATGAAACCGAGAATGTCGAGAGAACACAGACATAGTCTTTTTTTGTTTTTTTGTTCGATATTCTTTCCATTATAGCATTATTTCCGTAGTTTATAAAGGATGAACAAGCTCTAAAACCTCTTTATATGCCAAAATTTGCTATTCTCGGGCATCCCGTACAGCACTCCAAATCACCCAAACTTCATCAGGCAGTTTTTGATGCCTTTGCATTGGCTGATTATAGCTACGAGTTTTATGAATGCTCGTCTGAAAAGCTCTCAGATGCTTTAAAAATCCTGAAAAATGGAGAATTTGACGGTTTCTCGGTTACTATTCCTCATAAAAAAGAAGTTCTCAGCTTTTCCGATCAGCTTTCTGATCGGGTGGAGAAGCTTGGAGCTGCCAATACTCTGATCCGAAGAGGAAGTGGGGCCATTTTTGCCGAAAATACGGATTACTTAGGCTTTCAAAAGGCTCTCGAGGAGTACGATTTCCCTGTTTCAGCCAACGGAAGCTGGCAAAGCGGCTCAAAAGACGCCCTTGTTCTCGGTTCCGGAGGGGCTGCTCAGGCTGTAATTGCGGTCCTTCGAGATATGGGATTCCAGGTATCCGTAGCCTCCAGAAGTCCCAAAGACGAGATGCTAGCCTACGAAGACCTCGATCCAGAGCATGATTGGGGAGTGATCGTAAACACGACTCCACTCGGTATGTCGCATTCAGGCCATGAAGGGAAGTCAGCACTAGACGATGAAGCCTGGTTCAAAGCTCATCGGCTCTATGTTGATATCATTTACACGCCTCTCATCACCCCCTTCCTCCAAAAGGCCAAGGACGCTGGAGCCCCCGTCATCACCGGTGACCGCATGTTTCTCTGGCAAGCCGTTGAGCAGTCAAAACTCTTCATGCGAAAAGACGATGAAGAATCAGTGGAGAAGATCGTTCAGGTTATGGAAAGGGTACTCAGTAATGAATTTCTTAATAAGAATCAATGATTTATTTAATAGGTGGGCCACCAAAATGTGGAAAGACAACGCTTGCAAAAGCTCTCAGTAAAGAAGCTGGAGTTTCTTGGATTTCTGCTGACACTCTGCAAAATATTGTCAGGATTCAGGTTCCAGAAGAAGATTATCCAAAGCTCTTTCCTTCGAGTAATCACAGAACAGACAGTAATGATGAGAGATTCGAGAAATATGATACACAAACACTCATCGATGACTACATCGCTCAGGGGAAAACAAGTTATTCGGCAATTGAGATGGTTGTTGAAACATATTTAGTTGATGAAGATGACTTCATCATTGAAGGCTACCAAATTACACCAGAGTTGGTTTGCAGGATTCGTGAACGGTTTGGGAGTGATCATATTCAACAACTCTTTCTCTATAAATCAGATACGGAGAAGTTTGTGGTAGATATTCATAACACCACGACACCAAATGATTGGATTATGAGAAGAACAAAGAAAGATGAGACATATATGAAGATTGCAAAAATGATCTGTAAATATGGAGAATATTTCAATGAGCAATCTCAGAAATATAGTTTTGAGACTATGAATATGGACAATAACTTTGAGCGACAACTCAAGAAGGCTGTAGAAAAGCTTCTCTCATCATGAGCCAATAAAGTTGCCTAATTTCCCTCCCTTCCTGTAACCAAGTACATCAGCTGAGCCATTTGCGCCCGGGTTATTGGCAGAGTGGGGTCAAAGTCAGCCTCATGGCTAATGCCTTTGCTTTTCGCATACTCCGTATACTTTAGGTACCAATGACCATCTCGCTCTGGGATATTCGTTCCTCCCACAAAAGCTTCCAGGACCACCTTATAAGCAGCAGCAACGGAATATTTTGAGTTGGCCCAAAGGTCCCATCGGGAAAGCCTCCAACAATGCCTTTATTAGCCGCAGTACATACATAGGCTGCAAACCAAAGTGACGAGTCGACATCTGGGAAACACTGCCCTCCACCGAGGTCTTGCTTGAAGGCGGCTTCTATAATGATCTTCACAAACTCCGCTCGGTTGACGGCTTGCTCAGGTTTGAAGCTTCCATCACTGTAGCCCTTGATCACCTGATCATTCTTCAGCTTCTCAATGGCGACTGCATAGGGGTGCTTTTCGCTGAGGTCACTAAAGATACGACGAACAGCAGTCCTTCGTTGACGGCGTTCAGGGCTTGAATCAGAGCTTTGGAGCTGTTCATCTGCTTGGGTTATGATGAGTTCCGGACGAGGAACAGCTTGGAGAGCATTCTCTATACTCGCTACAAATTGGTACCCATACAAAATACTGGTAAAGGCGTCGTACTCCTTATCACTCAGGTC
>CAYGRJ010000077.1:0-5493 GCA_964352285.1 uncultured Candidatus Peribacteria bacterium | reverse complement strand
CAAGGATGCGGAGTATATTGCCAAAGAAATGGGACCATCCTTTACCGAAACCGATCTGATTAACCTGGAAGGATTCAACGCTTGTCTCAAGCTCAACATGAACAACCAGATCACCAGGCCTTTCAGCCTGAAGACCATCAAGTGGTGGGAAGAAACTCCAGATGATGTGCGAAATACAGAAGTTGCCGAAGCACTCGTACAGCTCTCACGTCTCAAATACGGACGAGACAAAGAGTTTGTCAGTCGAGAAATTATTCGTCGAATTGGAGCAACAACCACTCCAGACAGTGGGCCAAACAGTAATCCCCTTGGGATTTAGGAATGTTCAAGCATGGCGACAAGTTTTCGATTAATCTTATCTACCGTCTTCACAATTCTTCGTGAGATTTCCTTTGGGATATAAAGCTTTCCTTCATTGATCTGGGAAATTGGCGTACAGAGCAAAAACTTCATCACATATCTATCTAAGTCAGTGTCGACAGTGCCATAGATGCTGGCACGTGCAGTGGTATGAGGGTTGTTCGTGAGTTCTGGTACATAGATATCATGTGTTCCTCTTTTGAGGAAATAATCCTTCCCATCATCCATAACCACATTTTGACCCAGAGAAAAGTTATAATTCAAGCGTCCGCGAATTCCACAAATAATCTGATTTGCAGAGCTTCTATTGGTCTCAGAAATTGAATAAGCAATTGACCTGTCCAGAAGATCCCAGTCGAAGTCATCTTCCAGTAGGGGGTGTTCGGGACTTAAGATATCCCATTTTTGACACTCGAACAGAGCGTCATCTGGTTTCAGAGTTGCCGTGATCCGTAGTGGTCGTGTGTCGAGAGGGAATGCGGTCATTTCAAAAATAAGAAGACAGAATTATACTCACCGAGCTCAAAAAGTCGATAAAAAAAGCGCTGCACCTTCGTGTGCAACGCTTCTCATTTACAAAAAACTGACTACTAATTACTCGGTATCGAGGTCTTCAGCACTTTCGGCACGCTCAGCATCTTCGACAGCATCATTCGATGGGCCAGGCGCCTTGAGCTCACAGCCAGCTTTTTCAGCGAGTGCAGAAAGACTCTTTCGTCCAGGGTCAAGTGTTCCATCTGCAAACTTCCAAGTTGGGTAAGCTGATACACCAGCTTGTTGACACTTTAGAGGGTTCTGAGCACACTCCACATAGTTAATGAGGTCAAATGATCCCTTAAATTCAGCTTTTTGAGCCTTACAGTGTGGGCAAGTATCAGCTCCGTACATCACGACACCTTGGTTGCTAAGGCACTGGGCGAGGTGATCAAAGGGTTGAGCTTCTCGTGTACCACCACAGGCAGTGACGAGGAGAGTGGCGCAAGCCATCAGGAGAAACTTTTTCATAAGAAAAGTGATTAAGAGAAGAGATCATATGTATGCTAACAACCTCCCGAGCTTCTCGCAAGAAACCAGGCAATAAGTCCTGAGAGTGCAAGCCACTTGTAGTTGATCCCAAACTCCCCTATCCTAGCGGAGATCTATACTTGACTATGCTCGAAAAGCTCAAAAAAATTACCGAAGAGTTCGACAACATCAACGAAGAACTCATGAACCCAGAAACCGCTTCCGATCAGAAGCGCTATGTTCAGATTACCAGAAGGCGTTCTCAACTCGAGCCATTAGTGAACCTCATCAACGACTACGAACAGTGCCTGAAGACTATAGGAGAAAGCGAAGAAATGCTTAGCGACGAAAGTGATGCCGAGCTCTTAGAGATGGCAAAAGAAGAACTCAAGCAAGCAAAAGACGATAAAGATAGGTTGGAAGAAGACCTCAAGATCGCCTTACTACCAAAGGACAAAAACGACGACAAAAATGTGATCGTAGAAGTCCGTGCCGGAGCGGGTGGAGAAGAAGCAGCTCTTTTTGGCTACGAGGTCATGCGAATGCTCATGCGCTATGCAGAATCAAAGGACTTCCGAGTCGAAATGCTATCTCAGAGTGATGCTGACGCAGGGGGGATCAAAGAAGCTTCTTTTCGAATTGAGGGGCAAGGTGCCTACTCAGTTTTCAAGTACGAATCCGGTACACACCGAGTTCAACGCGTCCCCGTGACCGAAAGCCAAGGACGAGTACATACCAGTGCCATTACTGTTGCCGTATTACCAGAAGCCGAAGATGTAGATATTGAACTCAAGCCAGAAGATATTCGTGTCGACGTGTTTCGTGCCAGTGGAAACGGAGGTCAGTCGGTCAACACCACTGATTCAGCTGTTCGCTTAACCTACATCCCTACTGGACTCGTTGTTAGTTGTCAGGATGAGAAATCTCAGCTGAAAAACAAAAACAAAGCCATGAAAATCCTTAGATCTCGGTTGCTTGCTGATGAAGAAGAAAAACAAGCGAAAGAACGAGGAGACGATCGAATCGCTCAGATCGGTTCTGGAGATCGCTCTGAAAAGATCAGAACCTACAATTTTCCTCAAGACCGTGTGACTGATCACCGAATCAAAAAGAGTTGGTCAAACCTACCAGGAATCCTCGCCGGAGACCTTACTGACCTCACCGAGTCTCTGATCCTTGAAGACCAAGCTAAGAAAATGGCAAAAGGGGTCTAAAAGCTCGGCAATACAGCATTTTCCTCTTTACAGAATGCTTCTTTCCCCTAAAATAGATGGGCTTTCGTCTTTTTGGTGCTCTTGTGATCGGACCCAAAGCCAGGCGAAGCCGTTGTATTTTCTAAGATCACGGTAATTTTTTCACTATGAGTGATTCTGTCATGCAAGCTGCCATAGAAGCAGCCCTCGCCAAGCCTTTCCCGCAGGCTGGTGAATTAGTAGAGGGAAGTATTATTCAGCTCAGTAAGAGCCGGTGTTTGGTCGACCTTTGTGATGGTCAAGCAGTGGGGATTATTAGCGGAAGAGAAACACACGATAGCGCCGGAACCTTCAAGAAATTGGAAGTTGGTGGTCCTGTCAAAGCCGTCGTTGTCGAAGAAGAAAACGAAGAAGGGTTCTTTGTGATTTCACTTCGGAAAGCGGCACAAAACACGGCTTGGGATCGATTCGAAGAGTATTTTGAAAAAGGTGAAGTCTTCGAAGTTAAGGCCAGTGAAGCCAATAAAGGAGGTCTTCTCCTCGAAATGGATTCGATTAAGGCGTTCTTGCCAGTATCGCAACTCGCTCCACTGCATTACCCCCGTGTAAACGAAGCCAACTCCACGGAAATCCTCCGACGGCTTCAAGCCCTTATTGGTATTAAATTCCAGGTGAAGGTTATCGCTCTCGATAGAGAAGCTGGTAAGCTGATCCTTTCTGAAAGAGCTGCCGAACAAGAAAACCGGTCTGAACGTCTCAAGGACCTCAAGGTTGGAGACGTGGTGAAAGGAAAGATCTCTGGTCTGGTGAAGTTCGGTCTTTTCGTGGCCTTCGATGGTCTCGAAGGACTTGTTCATATCTCTGAAATTGCTTGGGGACATGTTCGTAACCCAGCTGATTACGGAAAACTTGGTGACCCAGTAGAAGTGATGGTGATTGGAGTTGATGGAGAAAAGATCTCCCTCTCGATCAAGAGACTTCAAGAAGATCCATGGGTTGAGGCTGCTAAGAAGTACTCCCCAGGAACTCACATCAAAGGAAAGATCAACAGAATTACAGCCTTTGGTGCTTTCGTTACTCTCGAAAAAGACATTAACGGTCTGATTCATCTTTCTGAGATTTCTCACGACAAGGTAGAAGAAGTCGAAAAAGTTCTCCGAGTTGGTCAAGAAATCGAAGCTGAAGTCATCAATCTCGATCTCGACGAACACCGGATTGGACTCTCTATGAAAGCTATCCTTCCACCTCCAGAGACGACTCCAGAAATGCTAGAAGCTGCTGCAGTACTCGATGCTGAAGAAGCTTCAGATGATGAACCAGCTGAAGCTAAAGAGGAAGAAGAAGCTGAAAAGGCTGAAGAAACAGAAGAAGCTGGTCTCACTTCACTCGACGGTGTTTCAGATAAAGTTGCTGAAGACTTGGTAGCTGCGGGTCTTGACTCTGTAGAAAAGCTGAAAGCTGCTTCAGAAGACGATCTTAAGGCTGTAGAAGGTGTTGGACCAAAGACAGCAGAAAAGATTTTGGCTGGGCTCAAGTAAAGCGGTAGTCCAGGCAAATAAAATGCGATAGATTAAGAAGGCACTCATTCATTGGGTGCCTTCTTTGTTTGATAATGAATCTCCATGCAAAAAATATTAGTGACCGGTGGAGCTGGGTTTATTGGATCCAACTTCTGCAACATCAACAAAGCTCACTACGACATCACCGCGTTAGATAATCTCTTTCTGGGCGATCAAAGAAACCTCGATGACGATGTGAAGTTCATCAATGGTGATGCCTGTAATGTCGAGGATCTGAATAAGGTTGGGCCAGTAGATTACGTCCTTCATCTTGCGGGGACTTCTTCAGCTCCTATGTTTATGGAAGATGGATTTGTAGATGGCTACGTGAACTCCGTCAAATCATTCTGTACCGTGCTCGACTGGGCACGAAAGAATGGCACCAAGAAGATCCTCTACGCCTCAACATCATCACTCTATGGAAATAACCCCACTCCCCTCACCGAAGATCAGCACGTGAGACCTCTCAATCACTATGCCGTGACCAAGGAAGTCTACGAACACTGTGGAGAGTGCTACAATCGGGTTTACCCAGAGATGGATATTATCGGGTTTCGCTTCATGAGTGTTTACGGACCAAATGAAGAAGCTAAGGGGAAATTCGCCAACATTATCTCTCAGTTTGCCTGGGATATCGCACGAGACAAAGCACCCATCATCTACGGAGACGGAACCCAAAACCGAGACTTCACCAACGTCCGTGATGTCGTCCAGGGGATTACGAAGGCTATTCAGCACGAAGAGAAGCTCGGCGCCACTGTCTTCAACATTGGTACCGGACGGGCCACTTCCCTCCTCGAGATCATTTCGGCACTCGAAACGGCCTTCAACAAGCCATCCAATGCTGAGCATATTCCAAACCCGGTCAAAGAAGGATATATCCAAGGGCAGCATGCCGATATATCAAAGATTCAAGATACCTTGGGTTACCAGCCAACTGTGGTCCTCGAAGACGGGATTAAGGAACAGGTTGAAAACCTTCGTATGGATCGCATTCGCGAGACGAGTTCAGATAGTCTCCGTTAAGAGCTCTTCTCTATTCAAAACTCCCCAGTGCCTCAGCCACACCTTTGATCTGATCAAGTTCCAGGCTCCCAAAGTTTATGCGAGCATTATTGGGCATGTACACCGCATAGTATTGCTTCAGGTCAGTGATCTGCTGCTGATCGAGAGGAAGGGTTGCAAACATTCCTTTTGTTTGATCAAGTCCTGAGTACATCTCTGGAAGCTCTCGAATCAACTTTGCTTTGCGGCTCTCAATATCCAGCCTGGCATTCTCCAGCTCAGCCAACCACTGTTGCTGATATTTCTCAAGAACCGTCAGCATCACTTCTTGACCTATACCAGGGGCCATCGACACATTTTCTCTCATCAGC
>CAYGRJ010000076.1:0-5534 GCA_964352285.1 uncultured Candidatus Peribacteria bacterium | reverse complement strand
ATGAAGAAGTAGCCATGGGCATTAACGAAATGCTTCAAATGCTCTCAACATCAGCATTTGAGTTTAGCGTGGTTATTGCAGAACGAAAGATCGTTGATTTTGATCTCAATATGGATTTGACGAACAGTGGAATTCCACTCACCTTCACCCAAACAATGCAGATAAACTACGGAAGAGGACCAGAAATTATTGTTCCAGCTGAAGGAGGAAATCTTATTGATTTCGACAAAGTATTAGAAGGAGTATCAGCTATGGCTCAACTCGGATCAAGCAGTTTTGGATCTCAAGGAATTGTTCCACCAACTTACGGAGAGCCACTTTCAGACATTCCAGAATACAATCCTGGGAACCCCTACTCATCCACACAAACGGTCATGAACATGTTCTACAATGCCTGTGGATCGGAAAGCAGATGTAGGAGAGGTGTAGCAAGGGAGATGATCCAAGACGCTAAGCAGCTTTATGACACCAATAGGCTAACAAAGGACAAATACAAGTTTGCTATCAATACGATACGAGAAGCAAACCGACGCCAATAATCTGACAGAGAGATGATCAAAGAGATCATCAGATAAGTCATCAAAAAAGAGAGTGAACAGATCACTCTCTTTTTTGTAAAAGGGTTCGGGTTTTCATTTTCCAGCTCAAGGATTACAATAGGCCACGACTGTCCTTAATCTCTCCCATGGCAGAAAACTACGATCATCAAGCAATCGAAAAAAAGTGGCAAGATAAGTGGTTCTCCAGCAACCTCTTCGAAGCCAAAGATAATGATGACCGAGAAAAATACTACGTGCTCGATATGTTCCCCTACCCATCTGGTGCAGGGCTTCATGTGGGTCATCCTGAAGGTTATACAGCTACCGACATCATCGCGCGCTACAAACGCATGAAAGGTTTCAATGTGCTTCACCCGATGGGATGGGACGCTTTTGGACTCCCTGCAGAAAACTACGCCATCAAAACTCAAGTTCATCCCGAAGAAAGTACACTTGGGAACATCCAAAACTTCAAACGTCAGATTCAAGAGCTTGGATTCAGTTATGACTGGAATCGAGAACTCGCCACTTGCTTACCAGACTACTACAAATGGACCCAGTGGTTCTTTGCCTTCTTGTATAAAAACGACCTCGCCTACAAAAAAGAAGCACCCGTGAACTGGTGTAACGACTGCCACACCGTACTAGCAAACGAACAAGTCGTTAATGGAAAGTGTGAACGATGCAAACACGAAGTCATTCGCAAAAAACTGGCTCAGTGGTTCTTTAAAATTACAGACTTCTTAGAAGACAGTGAGCATGAAGGAAAGACTACTTCAGGGCTTTTAGAAGGTCTCGACACGATTGATTGGCCTGAGTCAACGAAAACTGGTCAGAGGAATTGGATTGGAAAAAGCCAAGGAGCTGAAGTCGACTTTCAGATTATTGGTAGTGACCATGCCCTACGGGTCTACACCACCAGGCCTGACACCTTATTTGGAGCAACCTACATGGTGATGTCACCAGAACATCCGTTGGTTAATGAAATAACAACATCAGAACACACTGCAGAGGTTCAGGACTACATCTCTGATGCTCAAAAGAAGTCAGAGATAGAAAGAATGGACGACTCCAAAGAAAAATCAGGAGTCTTTACTGGCGCCTATGCCATTAATCCGGTGAACAACCATCAGATTCCTATTTGGATTTCTGACTACGTGCTCATGGGCTATGGAACCGGAGCCATCATGGCTGTACCAGCTCATGACGAGAGAGACTTTGCCTTTGCCAAGAAGTTTGGCATCGACATTATACGAGTGGTACAAGAAGCTGGTGGTAACCCAAATGATGGCCTTGAGGAACCCTTCACCGAACATGGCGTGATGGTGAATTCAGAATCTTTCAACGGACAAACAACAGCTGAAGCTCAGGAGAACATCGTGAAGTGGCTGATGGAAAATGAACACGGTGAAGCAAAGACCAATTACAAAATGCGTGACTGGCTTGTTTCTCGTCAAAGATACTGGGGAGCACCTATCCCGATGGTCTTCGACGATGAAGGAAAAGAATACCTGATCCCAGATGATGAGCTTCCCGTAGAATTACCAAAAGATGTAGATTTTAATCCTTCTGGAGAATCTCCGCTGACCCATTCAAAGAGCTTTCACAATCCAGATGATCTGAAACGAATAGAAGAGAAGTTAAAGGCATCTGGAGCCCTAGCTGCCGAAAGAAAGATTGTCAGAAGAGAATCAGACACCATGGATACTTTCGTCTGTTCATCTTGGTACATGTGGCGCTTTATGGACCCCAAGAACAACCAAGAACTCGCCAGTCAACAGCTCATGAACGACTGGGGACCAGTAGACCTCTATGTAGGAGGAGCAGAACATACTGTACTTCATCTGCTCTACTCACGATTCTTCTGCAAGGTCTTACACAGATTCGGCATGATTAACTATGACGAACCCTTCACCAAGCTTCGCCATCAAGGAATGATTTTGGGAGAAGATGGAGAGAAGATGAGTAAATCTCGAGGAAACGTCATCAACCCCGATAAAATCGTCAATGAACAAGGAGCAGACACTCTCCGACTCTACGAAATGTTCATGGGGCCCTTCAAAGACATGAAGCCCTGGAGCATGGCTGGAGTTCAAGGAGTCTACCGCTTCCTTCAAAAGGTCTGGAGACTGTCGACAGAATCGATCTTCACCGATGATGAACCTTCCACAGAAACCACCAAACTGATGCACCAGACCCTCAAGAAGGTCACTCACGATATCGAGGACTTTAAGTTCAACACCGCCATCTCTCAAATGATGATCTTTGTAAATCACTTACAAAAGCTCGAAAAGGTACCTGCATCAGCCCTAGAAATGCTCATCATCTGCCTATCCCCTTTTGCTCCTCATCTCTGTGAGGAAATCTGGGAAATGAAGGGCCACAAAGACATGCTCATGAATATGAGCTGGCCTGCTTACGATGAAGAGCTCGCGAAAGATGACCTGATAAAGATGCCTATTCAGGTGAATGGAAAGCTTCGAGGAACTTTAGAAGCTTCTCCAGATATCTCGCAAGAAGATGCCCTGACGCAAGCCAAAGACGAAGAGAATGTGAAGAGGTTCCTTGAAGGCAAAGAGATCGTCAAAGAAATCTTCGTCCCCGGGAAGATTGTGAATATTGTGATAAAGGGATAAAGACCTTTAGCTTTTAGTGAAGCTTGTCGAGATCATGAAGTTCATCTGCGAGTTCCATACGCAGTCTGTCTGAAATAGCTTCAGGATAATACGGGAAAAAATCTTCTGCATACTCCAATAAGCTTCCAACCCCTGGAGGGTTCCAAACAATAATAAGGTTCATTTCTACAAAAAGATCTTGAAGGTACTTCAGGTGCTCAGCTCTTCTGTCAGCATAGAAGAGGTCATCATCTTCATCATCATCAGGGTGAGGAGCGAGAAACTTGATGTCTTCCTCATCTAAGAGATCATCATCGAGATCAAAGTCTTCGTAATCTCCAGCTCTTAACCCTTCAGACTTACATTGTAGGGCATCCCCTTCTTGATGCTGCCATCCAAAAAAACCACCGCTATTTATAACGAGATGGCCCAAAAGGTTCTGAAGCAAAAGAAGATGTGACCTGTCAAATCCACGAACATATTCCGGCTTCTTTTTATGACCAGAAGTGAGTGTTTCCTGTGAAAGAATATTCCCCAAAAACTGAGAGCAGATGAGAAGCATAAGGTTCATATGCTGGAGTTCTGCCTTCCAGGTATCAACCTGTGCAAACACTGCAGTTCGAATTTGATCTCGGTCTACACAAACATGAGTCTCACCATTTTTTGTCTGCATTTGGAAGCCAAAATAAGTGACTAAGCGTGCCTGCAATGGCTCATGAAGAGCTGTCGATTGTGAAGTTGTCGTGAGGACCTCCAATAAGCTAGAGCGCTTCTGTTGAAAAAGATCATAAAATTCAAAGCCATAATCCTGCTGCTCTTTTGCTTTGGTAGATTCATGCTTACAAAGATAAACAGGCTTACCATTTCTATAGCCAAGAAGCTCTTCTGACAGTCTCCCTTCTGTAGCGGTATGAAGAGCCATAATGACACATTAAGACCACATCATAACACGTCGTTTACCCCTAGCACAAGGGCTTAGAGCAGTAGGAGGCCCTTGCGGTTGCTGTGGCACTGAATGTTCATGGCGACCGGAAGTGAAGCCGCATGTGAAGGACGTGCTTCGATGTGCAGTGCAAGTGCTGTGGTAGAACCTCCCAGACCCTGAGGACCAATACCCAGCTGATTCACCGCCTCAAAGAGCTGTGCTTCTAGTTTTCGATAGTCTTCATTCTCATGCTGTGAGCCGATATCACGCAATATGGCATGCTTCGCCAGTGAAGCCACAGAATCAAAGGTTCCTCCGATTCCAATACCAAGGATCCATGGTGGACAAGCACTGGCACCTGCCTCACGGCAAACACGCAATACAAAGTCCTGTATACCTTGTACGCCATCAGAAGGCTTGAGCATGGCTACCTGACTACAGTTATCAGCACCTGCACCTTTTGCTAAGAAAGCGATCTCTACTTGATCACCAGCTACCATCTCCAAATGGAGAACTGCAGGAGTGTTATCTCCAGTGTTTGACCGGTCAAAGACCGGATCTTTTAATATCGACTTCCGAAGGTAACCTTCTGAGTAGGACTGTCTAACGGCTTCATCTAAGGCTTGCTGAAGTGTCATACCCTCGAGATGACAGTCTTGACCCCACTTTACGAAGAATACAGACACGCCGGTGTCCTGACAGAGTGGCATCTTTTCTTCAGCTGCAATCTGAGCATTATCCAGCACTTCACCGATCACAAACTTCCCTCGATCAGAAGATTCAGACTGATGAACATCTTTGAGCAAATTGTGAGTCTTCTCGTCCAGTATGAAGTTAGCCTTGAGGCACTGTTCCTTAACCGCTTCGATAAGTTCCTGAGCTTGAAGGGTGCGCATAGTGTGAAATTAAGCATGATCCATAACAGCCTTGGCAACGACATCTGCAATCCCCTCTTCAAGAGGGTTTGGAATGATCTTATCGACGCTTGGCTCAGTAACCATATCTGCAAGGGCTTGGGCAGCAGCGAGCTTCATCTCGTCAGTGATCTGCGTTCGAGCAGCGAGGGCACCCTTAAAAATTCCTGGGAAGACCAAGACATTATTGAGCTGGTTGGGGTAATCACTTCTCCCGGTAGCAACGATAAACGCTCCCCCCTCCTTAGCTTCCTCTGGCATGATTTCTGGAACAGGATTACTCATAGCAAAGATCAAAGGCTTATCCGCCATCCGCTGAACATCTTCAGTAGTGATCAAACCTGGCTTAGAAACTCCAATAAACACATCGGCATCAACCATTGCAGCTGCAATGGTTCCACAGATCTGACGGGGGTTGGTTCGGCTCAGCAGCTCTGCTTTCACATGATTCAAATCTTCACGTTCACCACAAATAGCACCCTTAGAATCACACATGATGATGTCGGTAGCTCCAGCCTTTAGCAGTAAGTTTCCTATCGCC
>CAYGRJ010000075.1:0-5669 GCA_964352285.1 uncultured Candidatus Peribacteria bacterium | reverse complement strand
GGATGGATGAGCCTGCGGGTTCCTGCACAGCACTTCGATAGCTTAGTAGGAGATGTAAAGGGTCTGGCTGTACGAGTTGAATCTGAAAATGTCCGTGCTGATGACGTGACCAGACAAGTGGTGGATAATGAAGCTCGATTGACCAACATGCGTCGAGAAGAAGAGCAGTACCGAGAGATCCTCGCTTCTGCAAGGCTGGTGGAGGATGTGCTGCAGGTCACCCGTGAGCTGAATCGCGTACGAGGGCAGATAGAGTGGCTCGAGGGGCAGCAGAAGAATCTGAAGGAAGAGGTGGCCTACTCAACGCTTCAGGTGAACCTGACGGATGAAGGTGATGTGGAAGTCTTTGGTATCTACTGGAAGCCACTGGTACAGGCTAAGCAGGCTCTCAGAGGAGCGTTGGAGAATGCAACAGAGTCAATTGACTCATTACTGGTGATTATTTTTAACATCCCACTCTTGCTTTTCTGGGGATTTATTGCTTACCTGACTTTGAAATTTGGTCTACGATGGGGAAGAAAGCTCTGGTCTCGCATTCACTAATCCACTGAAGATGAACATGAACACCCTTTCTCGCTTATCTTTGGTGAGTATTCTTTCTCTCTCGATCATGGGCTGCTTCCAAAGGGGAGTCGTCTATGAGCAAGACCAGTATGACCGAGAGCTAGCAGAGAGAAATTCTTTTTACTGTGGTGGCATGCAGCTCAATAGTGGCCTCAATAAAATTGAGGTTCACAAGCTCCATGATGGCAAGTGCTATCCTGTGGGGATTTTCAGCAAACCGACTCCACCTGACCTCTGTAAATATGATCACTACCACTATCCGCTTCTTTCCTTGGATGGAGTGCTTCGGGGAGAAAATGACCCCAACTGTGGTTCAGCTACTTCAGAAGATATCGCTGAAACGGGTTTCTACTATGTGACCAGTTTTATGGCTAACGAGTGGAACAGGAAGTGGAGAGCTCAGACTGCAGATATCGCAGACATCGACTTCAGCATAGAAGCAGCAGAGGAAGTCCCTGAATAAGAAGAGGGGATCAACTTGTACTGTGGCCTTATAAAGACCTGGATGAGAAATCTCTCCAGGTCTTTACAGATGTTCTGGCTATTTTTTGATCTTTGTATATACTTTATTAGTCAAGTACTTATCAAGTATATATCAACAATTATGAACAAGCCCACACCATCACTTCAGTTTTTTCTCAACCTTTTTAAGGCTCAGGCGACGGTCTCGAAAAGATTTGAATGCTATCTCGATGGCTTAAGCATCAACGAATTCATCATTCTCCACCACCTGAATCAAGCCCGTGATCACAAGCTGAGGAGAACAGACTTAGCTGATAAGATCTGCCTCTCTCCATCTGGAATTACTCGACTCTTGAATCCCATGGAAAAAATTGGGCTCGTTGGACGAGAAGCTAATACTCGTGATGCTCGGTCGACCTTCGTAACACTGAGCACCGGAGGGCGTAGGAAATTACACCAAGCGCTTTCTCAGGCGAATCTCTTCTGCCAGGAAATCATAGAACCTTCACTTGGAACCAAGCTCGAGACGGTTTCGGAAAGCTTGGTTCGGCTTGCGCTCTAGAAAAATGACCCACAAGAAAACTGCAAAGCGGGGAGAAAAACGAGTATGATAAACATGAACATCACCACCATCCATGATTGCCATCCTTTCACCTTCCAAAACTCAAGATTTTGAGTCAGAACTCATCTTCAAACCCTTTACCGAGGGTCGATTTCATCAACAGAGTTGGGAACTGGCACAAAACCTCCGGGAATATTCTGCCGATGAGCTTTCAGAACTGATGTCGATTAGCGAGAACCTGGGAAATCTTAATCATGATCGCTACCAGGCTTTTGAAAAAAGCTATACCGAACAGAACTCACGGCAGTCGATTCTTGCCTTTAAAGGTGATGTCTACACGCATATTCAGGTCGATGACTACACAGCTGAAGACTTCGAATTTGCCCAGAAGCATATTCGGACTATTTCTGGACTTTATGGGCTGCTCAGACCCCTAGACCGCATTCAAACCTACCGACTGGAGATGAAAACAGCCCTGAAGAATGAGAAGGGGAAGAACCTCTACCAATTCTGGGGAGATACCCTGATGAAAGCCCTCGAGCAGGATTTAGCTGAGCAGGAAGACCGCGTGGTGATCAACCTGGCCTCGAAGGAGTATTCAAAGGCTCTCAGGCTCGATCAGATCGATGCTGAAGTGATCAATATCGTCTTCAAGGAAAAGCGTCCCGGCAAAGAACCGGCGATCCTAGCACTCTTCGCGAAGCTGGCCCGTGGCATGATGGCCAATTACATGGTGAAGGAGCGTCTATCGAGCCCAGAGCAGCTGAAGAACTTTGACCAGTCTGGATACGAGTACCGGGACGATCTCTCGAAGCCCGATGAACTGGTATTTGTGAGAACGCAAAGCACCGAAAGGGCTTAGATTCATTGACATTAATAGATATTCCATTAAAATATGCTCTCAGAAATGAGTTGCCCATTTTTTCAAAAACCCCTATATGGATTACCCAGAAGCACAATCACGAATTATCGAAGCGATGAAGAGAGAAGAGTATGAATACTTCTCAGACTACAGCTCGATAGAAACTCAAAAAACAACTCTCCGATTCATCAAAGATCTTGCTCAAGGTGTTCGGTACACCATTGAAGTCGCATTAAGCGGCGATATCCTTGTTATTTCTGGTGAGGTGAAAAAGAAAATGCTCCAATTTGCTGATGACATTACTCTCGAGAGCCTCCCAAACGGGATTCAGATGGCGATGATGAAAGCTCGACAATTTATTCGACAAGAACGAGAAGCTTCCGCTCGACAGAGTGCTATACATGCTGTTTACGACAGTTCTGAAGAAATGACAAATGACGAATAGCAGGTTCTATTTTTGGAAATCGGCAATGGAATATTGAATATTCTCTTTTTTGAGATCAAAAGAGGGTTAAGATATATGAAGTATATTTTATCATTGTTTCCCATGCCAATCGCTAAGAAAAAGCCAGCTAAAAAAGCTGCTCCAAAGAAGAAAGTTGCTGCTAAAAAGCCAGCTGCTAAGAAGGCTGCTCCAAAGAAAAAGGTTGCTGCTAAGAAGAAGAAATAAGGACCTTTATAAAAAGCCCCTCGTGATGAGGGGCTTTTTTGTGTGTTGGTTTAACGTCATTCATTACCGAGAAACCCCACCACCTCATCCACCTGCTGCTTCGTCATTTGAATATGCGTCGGCAAGTTAATGGTTTCTGCTGCAGCTTTTTCTGCCCGTGGGCAAGAGCCTGACTGGTAGTTAAAATGACTCAGTTGACATCCTGCTGGTGCTAAGACCGTCGTGTACCAATCGCCTAAATAGATGCCTTGCTTCCGTGCTTTGTTGAGGATTTGTGCGGCTTTGGGCGTGCGGATGGTGTAGCGCAGCCAGCTGGCGGAAGAATTGTTGACCGAGTCGGGAAGCTTCAGCCCTGCTTGGTCTTTGAGCTGTTCGGTGTAGTAGGCCGCCATCTGTAGACGGTGCTGATGGAAGCTGTTGAGCTTCTTGAGCTGGTGATGAGCGAGGACTGCGAGGGTGTTTGGGAGCCTTTGCGGGAAGAATTTGGGTTTATTACCAGACTTTTCTGCCGGGAAGATCACTCGTGGTAGGGCATGGATCTTTTGCAGAGTCACCAAGAAGAGTTTCCCGATCTTAAAGCGATAGATAGGCTTGATAAGTGCGAAGAAGAGCGGGTGTAAGAGTGCTTGCTTGATCTGAAAAAAATTCGGGAAGGGGAGTTGTCGCTGATGGTCTCGAAGGCGCTTGGCTAATTGATCATCATCTGTGGTAATCATCCCACCCCAAACGGATGAAATGACTTTATCTCGTCCGAAACTCCAAATAGCAGCGTCTCCGAAGGTTCCCACTGATCGATTGTGATGAGTTGCAGATAATGCGTGTGCGCAATCCTCCACGAGCAATATTTTGTGCTTTCTGCAGAGTTCTTGAATGGCCTTTATATCTGCAGGCTCCCCGAAGGTGTGCTGAACAATGATGGCTTTGGTGCGAGGGCTAATAAGTTTTTCTACCGAAACGGGATCAATATTAAAACCTTCTTCTTCGATATCGGCATAGATGGGGATGGCCCCGGTGTACTGAATAGCATTTGGGACGACGATGCAGGTATATGCCTGAAGGATGACTTCATCTCCTTCTCCAATGCCCAGACCCTTAAGCAATACCAGGAGAGCATCTCGGCCTCGTTGAAAGCTGATGGCATGCTTGGTTTTCACCGTACGACAAAAGGCTGACTCGAGCTTTTGGAGTTGATCTCCACGTTTCCAACTGAACCACTTCCAGGGCAAACAGAGCTGTTGAATTGATAGCCAGAGATCATCTCGTTCGGTATTGGGGGAGAGGGAAGTGTGAATCAAGGGAGTAGGGAGTAAGGAGTTGGTCCCACTGCGCTCGTTGAGCTTCGAGGGACAAGGGGTGAGGAGCCATTTTCTTTTGCCCCGAACTTGCTTGAGGGGCTCTCATTATTCTAACTCCTTTTAACACCTATAGTATAGCATTACTTCCCATGCTGAAGCCGTTGGAAGAACTGCTTCGCTTCACGAGCGAACTCATGAGGCTTAGCATAGGGAAGCTTGTGCCCGACGTTTGCAAAAACTTTTAGGTAGGCTTGTGGAATGGTCTCCAAGAGCTTTTGAGCATCATGTACTGGTACAAGCGTGTCGCGTGAACCCCAGAGCAGCAGAGCTGGTTGTGTGAGGTTTTTCGCATCATGACTCAAACGCTGACGAATGACCTTCAAAAAGGTTTTTTTCATCACTCCTTCGACCTTCCCGAAGTCTCGGGAAGCATAGAAACGCTGCTTGAGACGCTTGACGGGTGGCAAGAAGCCGAAAACTTTTGTGAACTTTCCCATTCCCCATAAAACCATACGCCTTAGGGTTCTTTTTAACTTAAAGGCTTCTACTCCAGGTGATCCCGTAAGCACGAGGGCTTTGACCAGCTGAGTATCCAGGTGAGCAAGCTTTAGCAGGATTCTCCCTCCGAAGGAATGACCAATAAAATAAGCCTCTGAAATGCCTTCTTTCTTCAGGAATTTCTTGAGAGCCTTGGCGTAGTCGCTGACATCGTAGGGTTGCTTAGGTTCTGGCGTCTGCCCAAATCCAGGAAGATCAGGAATGATCACATAAAAATCTGAAGAGAGGAGCTTTCCTAACTCTGCGAAAGGCTCAGACGATAAACCCCATCCGTGAAGAATCACGAGACAAGGCTTCTTGCGAGATCCGAAAGATAAAGAGTGCATATTTTTGAAAGTTGACAATATCAGTATATCAAATCTTGTAACGCAAGCGATCTGTTCTCGTAGTTACTTGTGCAAGGTGAGTATTCGTGAGTATTATTCGGGCTGTGAATACTCCTGCCATGATCTATTCTTTATCTTCACCATTATGAATTCGCTTTCTACTAAAGCTCTCGCTACCGTCACCTCACTAGCCCTCATCGGAGGATTCGTTGGAGGTATTGCCAGCCAACAATTCGTTTCTCTCGAAAAAACCGAAACAGTCATCCAAGAGCTCGAAGTCGAGCTGAAGGAAGAAAAATCTGCAGTTATCGATGCCATAGAGAAAATCTCTCCTTCTGTGGTGAGCATCGTCATCAGCCAAGATCTGAAC
>CAYGRJ010000074.1:0-5704 GCA_964352285.1 uncultured Candidatus Peribacteria bacterium | reverse complement strand
AGTCAAAACTTCCTGAGGCTGGTGTAGAGATTGTTGTGGATGAAGCTTTTAACTCCGGAACGACTGACTTTAAGTCAATCCTTCAAAAAGTGAAGGAATCCGAGGCGGAAGTGCTGTTGAATGTTCCTGGTGAGGTTTCTCCAGGTGGTTTTATTACTAAGCAAGCACGAGAACTGGGTATTGAGCTACCTGTCTACGGAGGTGATGTATTGGCAGGTACAGAGTATTTTGAAGTCGCGAAGGATGCTGCGGAAGGAACGACTATTGTTATTGCATCTGCAGATCGTAGCCGTGCTGATGTTCTGGAAGTTTTAGATGCTTACGAAGATAAATTCGGACAAGCTGCTAGCTTTGAAGCCTATGTGCTGTTGCTTTGGGATGAACTTAATATTATGACTAAGGCAATAGAGGAGGTTGGAATGAATACTGAGGCTCTCGTCGATTATCTCGAAAACATGGGGCCTTATGAAGGACTTGGTGGAGTGACGAACTTTGATGAGAATCACGATGCTAATATCTTGCCGAATGTGATGGTGGCTCGAGATGGTGAGTTTGTGGTTAAAAAATAGTTTATGCAAATACTCCTCAATGGACTTATCGTTGGATCAGCCTATGCCCTGGTGGGGATAGGCTTTTCCATGATGTACTCCACGGTGAGGTATTTTGATCTCGCTTATGGGATGATTGCTGTGTATGCGGCGTATATGACTTGGTCGCTTACGGGTATGGGTGTTCCTTTTGCTTTGGCAGTTTTGATGGCTTCGCTTGTGGCTGTGGTCTTGGGGGTTTTGAACTATTTAGTGTTGTATCGCTACATGGTGAAGAGGAAGAGCTCACCTTTGGTCATCCTGGTGGCTTCTTTTGGATTGCTCATTGTGTACCAAAATCTTGCTGCTCTTTTTTGGGGGAACTCTACGAAGGCCTTGTCTCTCACGGATACTATCCAACGGGGATACGAATTTTTAGGATTGGTGATTACTCCAACTCAGTTGACGATTGCCGGAGTGGCTGTGCTCTTTATGCTGCTTCTGGAGTACTTCTTGCAGCGAACGAAGTATGGAATGGCTATTCGTGCCATTGGCGACAATCAGGAGCTTACAAAGGTGCTGGGCCTGAAGGTAGAGCATGTGGTGATCGCGGTATATATGATTGGAACCTTTATGAGTGCGGTGAGTGCCTCTGTGATTGCTCTGGAGATTGGTATTCGGCCTACTCATGGAGTATTTTTGGTGATTAAAGCCTTTATTGCTTCTATTATCGGAGGTCTGGGATCTATGCGTGGAGCTTTGGTAGGGGGATTAATCTTAGGGGTGGTAGAGAATGTTGGGATTTATTATATCGGTGGTCAGTGGCAGGATACGATTGCTTTTGCTTTGCTGACCGTATTTCTTTTACTGAAGCCTGAGGGGCTTTTTGCGAGAAGGCAGTTGATTGCTATTCAATAAATGCAGAGCTTCCCCGCCTACCGGCCGGCAGGTCAAGCAAGTTCGAAGCATAAAAAAATTAAGGAATGGATTATATTTTACACATCGCGACGCTAGCTGGGATTTACTCCATAGCAGCTCTGGGACTCAACTATGCCGTTGGGTTTACTGGGCTTGTTTCGGTAAATCATGGAGCTTTTATGGGAGTTGGTGCTTATACCTTGGCTTACCTCACGAAGGTGCTTGGATGGGCTTTTTCTCCAGCTCTCTTGATGTCTGGAGTGTTGGCAGGCTTGCTGGCGTGGCTCATGACCTTCCCGCTGCTGAAGCTTCGTGAAGATGCCTTTGTCTTGGTGTCTTTTGGGTTTGCCTTTATCGCCAATAATGTGTTCCTCAACTGGACTTTTGTGACCAATGGAGCTATTGGGATGAAGGGGATTGGAGGCCCAGATTTTCCGAGCTGGATGGGGTCATACAATTCAGCCTTTTTGATCTTGGTTTTGCTAGTAATGGCACTGGTGTGCTGGTTCTTGTGGATGATCTTGAGATCATCGTATGGAACGATTATACGAGCAACGCGAGAGAATCAGAAAGTGACGCAGATCGCTGGGCATCATACGGATGCTTATCGAAGGTCTGTATTTATTCTGAGCGGTGTGATCACTGGTTTCGCGGGGGCTTTCTTGGCGAGCTATATATCTGCTATCGATCCGATTTTGTTTGGATACCACCTTTCTGTACTGGTGTTGGTGATGGTGATTTTAGGAGGTCTCGCATCGCTCCCCGGAGCTGTTGTAGGAGCAACTTTGCTCATTTGTCTGCCGGAGGCGCTGCGTTTCATTGGGCTTCCGAGTAGTGTTCTTGCTGAGGCCCAGCAGATCAGCTATGGATTGGTCTTGATTCTTTTAATGGTGTGGAGGCCTGTGGGGTTGTTTGGTAAATTTAAGATTTAGGGGAGGGCACGAATTATGGAATTTGAATTATGAATTAAGGAAATAGAATATGTTAATGCTGAAAGACGTATCGCTGGAGCTCGGAGGATTGCAGGTCTTGAAAGACTTGGATCTGACGCTCGAAGAAGGGAAGATCACCGGTTTGATTGGCCCGAATGGAGCTGGGAAGTCGACCTGTTTCAACGTGATTACGGGTTTGATCCCTTTTGCTACGGGATCTGTGAAGCTTCGTGGTCATGAGATCTTGAAGGATAGTCCAGATCAGATTAGCCGAATGGGTGTGACTCGTACTTTTCAAGATTCTCAGGTGCTTCCTCAGATTACAGTTCTCGAGAATCTCGTATCAGCATCACCCTTGATTCGAGATGCAAGCTTGATGAAGGTGTTCTTCCAGTCTGCTCGGATGAAGCAGGTGAAGGCAGAAGCAGAAGAGAAGGGGATGGAAATGCTGAAGAAGGTGGGGCTTCGAGATAAAGCGAAGGCTTTGGCAGGTGATTTGTCTTATGGTCAGTCGAAGCTCATTGAGATTTTGAAAGTCTTTATGAGTGATGCGGAGCTGGTGTTTTTAGACGAACCGTTTTCTGGACTCTTTCCGGAGATGATTAAGGTGATTAAGGAGTTGATCTATGAATTAGTAGAGTCAGGCAAGACGATCGTGCTGGTAGAGCATAATATGAAATTGATTGAAGAAGTTTGTGATCAGGTGATTGTTTTGGATTTTGGTCAGAAGATTGCGGATGCGAGTTTTGCGGAGATTAGGGAGCAGAATGAAGTGGTGGAAGCGTATTTGGGGCACTAGCGTGCGGAATTATGAATTTGGAATTATGAATTATGGATAAAATTGTTACATTTCAAGATTTGAATGTTTGGAAAGAGGGTCATAGGTTGGTTCTTTCTCTATATTTTCAAACAAAAGCTTTTCCCAAGGACGAGATGTTTGGCCTTACGAGTCAGTTAAGAAGAGCTGCAGTTTCTATTACTTCAAATATTGCAGAGGGTTTTAGTCGTCAATCCTACAAAGATAAGCTGAGGTTTTATTCGATGTCTTTGGGCTCACTTACAGAAGTTCAGAATCAGATGCTCATTGCAAGAGACGTTGGATATATGACTGTTGATCAATATGACCAAGTAAGAGATATATCCGTAGTTGTCCATCGACTTCTGAATGGCTTGATTAAAAAGACGAAATCCATAATTCAAACTTCATAATTCAATATTCATGGAGGGTAAAATACTCAAAGCAACAAATTTATCAGTCTCTTACGGATCCAATACAGTTATTCATTCAATTGACTTCGAAGTGAGTGAGAGAGAAATAGTCATCTTGATGGGGCCGAATGGTGCTGGGAAATCAACGGTTTTAAAAGCGCTTTTTGGGCTGATCCCGAGCCATGGTGAGATAACTGTGATGGGAAAATCTGTAAAGCCTTCTCCAGATAAAATGGTGGAGCGAGGTATTTCTTTTGTTCCTCAGGGGAACACCATCTTTACGAATATGACGATCGAAGAAAACTTGCTGATGGGTGCTTATTTGCAAGACAGTGACTTCGAGCGTGATGATCGACTGGAAGAGATTTACGAGTTTTTTCCTGTTTTGAAGCGAAAGCGATTTGATTCCGCCTACGCGATGAGTGGAGGAGAGCGTCAGATTTTAGCTCTTGCTCGGGCCTTGATGATTCGACCAAAACTCTTGATGCTTGATGAGCCTTCTATTGGTTTAGCCCCAAAAATTGTGGCTGAAGTGTTTGATAAAATTCAGCACATCAATGAGCATTTTGGGACAGCCACGGTGATTGTAGAGCACAACTTGAAGAGTCTCTTGAAGATTGCTCATCGTGGTTATGTCTTGGTGGCTGGTGAAGTCGCTGTGGAAGGGCCTATTGATCAAGTGGCTAAATCAGATGTGCTTGAGAAGGCATTCTTTGGAGAGCTAAGCTGATCTCATCAGCTCTTGTTGCTTTTCTTTTCTGCGAGAACCATTCTGATCTGACCGTAGCTAATGCTTTCTCCTGCTGCAGCTTTTATGGCGTTTATTCCGCCTCGAGCTTCTGAGATGGCTTGGAGGATTTTTGTTTTTCTCTCAGCATCTACGAAGGGGCTAATGTCAGTTATTTTTCCTTCGCTAATAAGGTCTGAAATATGGCCTTCGATAGTCGACACTGTTAGTCCTCTTTTTTTGGCAACTTCTGTTGCTGAGTTATTGCCTTCGAGCATTTTAAAGGTTTCGAGACGTGTGCCTCCTACGGGCAGACGTTTTTTAATTTTCTTACTGGAGGCTTTGGGTTTTGTTGATGAAGGGTTGATAAAGCTTTTTTTATGCTCTTTGCAGTAGGGCTTGATGATGCTGAGGAGGTTTTCTCCGTAGCGTTCGAGCTTCTTTTCTCCCATTCCCGATATCATTTGTAACTGTTCGAGTGTTTGAGGGAAGCAACTGGATATCTCCCGGAGAGTTCTATCTCCGAAGACCATATAAGGAGGAATCTCTCGTACTTTTGCTTCGAGAGTCCGGAATTCTTTGAGCAGGCTGAAGAGTTCTTGATCACCATCAGAGGAATGGCTGTGTGTATTTTCACTCTCGAGCTCATTACCTGTTTGGATCATGATGCTTTCATCTTTCCCGAGTGATTCTTGACCCATTTGGCTGATGCTGATGGTTGGGAATTCACCGTTGCTTCTCTCTATAAGACCTTTTTTGATGAGCTGCTTGATGAGCGCTATCAGTGTGGACTGTGCGTAGCCACTTAGAGAGTTGTAAGCATCCCATTTGTCAGCTTTCCACTTGAGCACGTTCTTTGATTTAGAACCGGAGAGGATCGCAGCTGTGAGGCTCATGCCGAAAGGTCTTGGGAAGCTTGCTAGTCCCTTGAGAAGCGCTTGAGCGCTGTGAGTCACATCTTCCTGCCCTGTGTTTGAAGCATCGCTCTGAACACAGCTGCTGCACTTCTCACAGGAGACTTCTTCAAAGCCAAAGTAGTGTTGAATGGTATTTCTTTTGCAGTCGCTTGTCTCGACATATTTGAGCATGTCTTGGAGTTTGGCTTCTGCTTGATCGCGCTTGTTGTTGATTTCATCGAAGGGGATCTTGTTTTTGTTGTCGGTGGCTTCGTAGCTTTTGTCTTCGAAGTAAGCGTTTCTTTTGATCATTCCCCAGCCTTCGAGCATGTTGAGAGCGGTGCTGATGGCCATGCCATTCGAGCTGCTGATCAAGTTTTTAGGTGAGAGCTCGTGAATACTTCTGGCTTGGCTTTTGATTTTTTCATAGAGCTCTTGGAAGAGTTCGAGTGGGGGATTGTTTCCATCCATAAAGAAGCGTTGTAGCGACACATC
>CAYGRJ010000073.1:0-5743 GCA_964352285.1 uncultured Candidatus Peribacteria bacterium | reverse complement strand
CTGGTACTCATTCAGGTGGTTGGGGGTGATGTTGGTGATCAGTGAAATATCTGGACTCTTTCCCAGGTCGATCATCAGCTGGCGGTTTGAGATTTCGAGCACGAGCCAATCTTCTTCTGTGGCCTCAGCCATATCATCCAGCACTTGCGAAGCCCTTCGGTCGTTTCCAGAAAAGAGAGTGCTTGGGAAGGCATCTTTCATGACGTCTGCTATCAGGTTCGAAGTTGTCGTTTTCCCGTTGCTTCCCGTAATCCCAATAATCCTTCCCGGGAACAGATCAAAGTAGAGCCTGGTGATCGAGCGGAACTTATCTTGATGAGCTTTGAGCTTTTCATTCTGTTGGTAGAGGTACCAAGACTGGGGCACAAAGATCGTGTCGGCATCTTCGATGCCACTGAGGTACTGATCTTGATAACAAAAACTCACATTCTCCATTTCGAGTAGAGCCCTCCCCTTTTCAATGGCAGCTTCACGACCCATACCGATGTGAGCTTCTTTGAAGTGCTTCAGGAATTTTTTCTGCTCACTGTAATCATGCGCAGTTATCTGAACCTTCGGGTAGGAGCTCGACAAATATTCCAAAAGAGCTGCTCCTTCGGTACCGGCGACACCGATGATGTGAATATGTTTTCCGTAGGGACTCATATATGAAGAAAAGAGAACGGTAAAAAAATTTTCGAATCGTAGTCAAGGATACCATTCCTTAGCGACAATGCCTCGTAAAGATGGAATCATGCAGCGGATAATGCTCTGTGATAAATTAGAGACATGAAAAACAAAGGCATACTCCTTACCGTTGGTCTTCTTCTCGCCATCAACTTAGGGCAACAGTTCTGGACATCTGCTCAGTGGACCTTGCCCATGGTCTGTTCTGATGAAAAAGAAAGTTGCATATGGTACACAGAAGACCTCCAGCATCAACTCATGATTTGGACCTTGATCATGACCGTTTTGAGCATACTGACCTTTGTCCTTCTCAAAACATTTCCAAGTGCACATCAAATCCCTCTCCCTCGTTTTCAACACCAGTTGACTCCTCAGCGGCAGCGCATCTTGAGAGAATAGAAAGCAATAGTATCACTTTCTCTATTTACTCTTTTACAGATCACTATGAAACGCTTATACAAAGAACCCCTCCATTTTATTGAGCTTATGCTCCGGTGGACATTTGCTATCCTCTTCATCCTTGTTGCTGTCAAAAAATTCCGCATGGGACTTGGTGGCTATGCAGCTTCACTCACTGGAGGAGACACTTTGATCGCTCAAGAATTTCCTACGGTTGTTCTGACGGTGTACGGATTGATTCTGCCATGGGCAGAGTTGCTTGCTGGGCTTATGCTGCTCTTCAACAAAAAAGTCCTCACGGGGTACCAAATCATCGCGGTCATCTACCTCAGCTTTGTCTTTGGTCAGATGTACAACCTCAATACTTCGAAGATTGGAACCGAATATATTCCTTCATTCCTCGCTTTGAGCTTGGCTTACTATGCCCGTATAGAAACGGTTACATCATAGTTTTTTTGAGGCCCGCAAAGCGGGCCTCTTTCTTTCATTTACCTTCATTCATATGAAAACGACTAAAATTCTCACGCTTATCATTGCTGTTTCACTCTTGAGTGCCTGCTCTCGTACTACCAAGCCCCTTTCAGATCCCGAAAACACAACACCAGATACCAATATTGAGGTTTCTACCGCAGACGACCCGACATGGGGCCAGGACTCCGCACCTGTAAAGCTAGTCGTTTTCGCAGATTTTGAGTGCCCCTATTGTGCAGATCTGCATGAAAACCTCGGCGCACTCGAAGAACTTGTAACGCTCGGACAAGTGCAAATCCAGTACCGCGACTATCCGATCAGTAGTCACCTCAACAGCCTTTCGGCTCATACAGCTGCCTCCGCAGCACATGCCCAAGGACAATATTTGCAGATGCAAGACATGCTTTATGCAGACCAACTGGAGTGGGCAGATTCTGCTGAGCCAGAACGATACTTCGCACAACTCGCTGAAAGCATAGGCCTCGATATGCAGAAGTATTCCGATGACTACAATGACCTTTCAGCCCGAGACGAAATCCAAAACGATCGAGACGAGGGAAGAAATGCAGGAGTCCTCGGAACCCCAGCATTCTTCATGAACAATCAGATTTATCAAGGAGCCCTCGATGGTGCAGATCTGGTCTCTGAGGTTGAAAAATTCTTGAACTCTTCATCATAAACCTTATGAATACTTCATTTTCAAAGCTTAAAGCCCTTGGACTGTTTCTTTCAGGAGCAATCCTCTTAATCGGTCTGCGTTTCGTCTTCATGTCATCTGATCACGCTACTCATTTACATGCGAATTTTGCTGTTTTCTTAGATGGTGAGCGCCTTGATCTTACAGACGATAGATATATGGAAGATGTCGAAGGGTGTAAACCTAGCTTTGTTGCCCTCCAGCCTGAAGAAAGAGTCCACATGCACAATAACGAAGACGTGGTTGCACATATCCACGATGAAGGTGTTACCTGGGGGCACTTCTTTTCCAATATAGGATTCACGCTGAGTGACAGTGCTTTCGTAAACGATGAAGGCGTTATCTACACACAGAATGGTAATAAGTCCTTGAAGTTTGTCCTCAACGGCCAACAAGTCGACTCCGTCGCCAATCGTCTCATGGGCACAGAAGATCAGTTATTGATTAGTTATGGCTCTGAGTCATTAGATGAGATTCTTCAGTCTCAATTCGCTCAAGTAGAAGACAACGCCAGCTACCACAACGAACATCCAGACCCAGGAAGTTGTTCTGGGGAAATTGAGCTCGACTGGTGGACAAAACTCAAAAAAGCGATACTCTAGGATCTCGACTCTTTCCTTCGGATTATGAGCAGTCCTTCCCCTTCAGATCGTTCAGAGATGCAAGAAACCCTCAATGCCCTGCAAGGAGTAACAGATGAAGCAGGCGAAAGTACTGACTTCGGCCTCGAGTGGATTGCGGAACCAGATGCTGGTACGGGGCGTCAATCAACCGATCGGCTCATCCCCATTTCTTCTCCTGAAGAAGAGCCGCAAGAAAAGACTCCAATCCACCAGCTACAAGTTCAGACCCGTTCATACATCAGAAAGCTTGGAGATGCCGCCATGATGGGAATGGCAGCCTCTGGAATTATGCTGCTGTACATATGCTGTGGTATAAATGCCGCATTTCTACAGCTTAAAGAATGGTTCACAAAAAAAGAGTCAGAGGCTCACAAATCTTGATAATTGAGGTAAAAAAGGTATAGTATCGAACTACTTTAGGGGCTTTCGAGTTTTTAAGGTGCGTTCCTTGACAGCCAATCAATTCAAATAAGAATATCTCCTCAGAAATCAGGAAAGAGGTCGTGCACTTCTTTCTTGGTTTCTGAGTCAAACAACAATTCCCAATGTGGGAAAGGAAGCGTGAAGTCTGAAGAAAGTCAGTTTTTCTCTTGCTGCTCTTGTGAGTGGCTTAGTTTTCGTCGGCTGCGGTGGTGGAAGTTCAACTAAAGGATCAGTTTCCACGAGTAGTGGTGGTGGTACTTCAGGTTCGGGTGGAACAGGAGGCGGAGCAGGAACGACTACACCTTCTATCACCAATGTTCAAGTTCCAGCGTTTTCTGCTCTCAGTGTAACAACCCGCCTGAGCGTGGGATTTGTCGGCACAGCAACGACCATTCAGTGGTCGGAGGTAGATTCTTCTGGAGATCTAAAATCTCCCTCTGAGGTAACTTTTACCAACAGCGGATCTGCTGAGACTGACTTGAACTTCATTCAGGGTGCGGTTCCTGGAAAGAAGTTCATAAAGGTGAAAGCAGATTTTTCAGATGGTTCCTTTAAGGAGGAGACAAGAGAGGTCACTTACATTACTGGTGGCCGACTAGTTAAGGTCACCCTGACAGATTTCAAAAACTCAACGCAGGGCGATAGCATCGACATCGAGGTTCGGAATGCTGTCGACGGGACACTGTCCAACAAGCGACTCGACTTCTCTTTTCAGGTGCAGACTGCCAACAGTGCAAATGTGCTGAAGCAAAATCCCCTATTGATAGGGGTACCATCTGGGGTGAATGAAGGAACCTTCAGTCAGTTTCTAAGTGGGCCAGATGCCCCCAAAAGCGTTGAATTTTCCGACCTGTCATCTGTCACTGGATCTGCTACAGAAGGAGGAGTCACAGTTATCCCTGCGAGGGTCTTTGTGAACCCTAATCCACCGGTGTCTTCAGGGCAGACTCAAGCTCTCAACACCGGCAAATCAACACAGGTGATCATCAAGCTCGATCCTTGATAATCAAGTGGTCCAGCAGGTAAGATGCTAGGCATCTTCGCTAAGGCGGAGACAAGAGGCCAATCCTTCACCCTTCCAGAGACATTCTTCATTCCGTGTTCTTTGGTCGGCTGTCGAGGCTTCTTTATTACTTATCTTTATGAGCTTTTTAAATGTGCAGCAGCTGCAATCATGGCAGCATTGTCGGTACAGTAGATCAATGATTTCGGATATCTCAGCTTGATGGGAAGTTCTCGCGAACGCTCCCTGAGTACTTTTCGAAAGAATTGATTTGCAGATACACCACCAGCTATATGAATTTCTTTGGCTTCATGCTTTTTTGCAGCACCCATCAGCTTCGTCACCAAGGCATCGACTACGGCTTCTTGAAAAGCATAAGAGATCATAGCAACATCTTGCAGATGAAGGTCGTCATTCTTCGTGCGTTTTTGAACCTGTCTCAAGGCTTCAGACTTCAATCCCGAAAAAGAAAAGTCATAGGAGCTTCCATCCCACTTATTTGAATTGTTTTCATTAAGCCAAGCGCGAGGGAATTTTAAAACTGGTTTGTTGGAGGAATTTTTTTTGTCATCCCGAACTTGCTTGAGGGATCCCTTAGAGGGTTCTGGGAGGGATTCCTCCACTCCGGTCGCAATGCCAAAGGTGTCGTTTTCCAGATTGGGGACCATTTTTACATATAGTTCAGCTTGCTGCTCAACTTCAGGTCCACCTGGGTAACCAAGGCCAAGGATTCTAGCGACCTTATCGAAGGCCTCCCCTGCTGCATCATCCTGAGTCTGTCCAAGGATTTCCCAGTCACTGGGGCTCCTCATAAAGATCAGGTCATTGTGGCCACCAGACACACTCAAGCAAACGATTGGAAACTGGATCTGCTCTTCTTCTGGATCACGTTCTAACCAGTTCGCAAAGACATGACCATGAATATGATTCACCTCAACGAGGGGTTTTTCCCAGAGCATGGCGAGCCACTTTGCGGTTTCCATACCCACCAAGAGTGATGGGAGCAGGCCTGGTTCTGTGGTCACGGCGATCTTGTCGATCAGGGCTATCTGCTTTTCACGATCCTTTCCAGGATCCATTTGTTCTAGGGCTTCTTCGAGCACCGGTATCATGGATTCTATATGGGCACGCGCAGCGACTTCGGGTACCACTCCTCCAGTTTTTTTATGCAGGTCTAGCGAAGAGGCGATCACATTGGCATGCACTTTCCAACCATTCTCGACAATGGCTACAGCAGTTTCATCACAAGATGTCTCGATGGCAAGGATTCGCATATAATAGCTAGAAATACTGGCTTATTCTCGTTGAAATGAGCTCATAAGTCCACTATTCTGGGCAGGAAAACAATGATTCATTTTCTCGATATGTCCAAAGAACTCCCCAAAGCTTACGTTGCCAAAGACTACGAAGACGCCATTTACAAACAATGGGAAGACTCTGGAGAGTTTTCACCTTGTGAAG
>CAYGRJ010000072.1:0-5774 GCA_964352285.1 uncultured Candidatus Peribacteria bacterium | reverse complement strand
TCTTCATCATGGGTTGTTCCCAGATGTTCAGTACTTCGTCGAATCAGCTGAGTTTGAGAAAGATCTTCCTGAGCTCATTCCTGAGAGAAAGTATGTTATCGACCTCGACCTGGATGTGTTTTGTGATGAGATGTCTCACGTGCAATGGCAGCAGAAGATTGATGTTATGAAGCACTTCCTCCCTCAAACTTGTGCCATCACCATGGCGACTTCACCTTTCTTTATCGATCAGCAAAAAGCGATTGATTATGCTCATAAAGTTGTGGCTGAATTGTTTCCAGACTCGGTTTAGAAATCTTGATGGAGCCAATATTGGGCTTTTTGTGAAGCATCTTTGATCAGTTTTGGCAGTTCTTGTTCTTCTTCATCAGAAAACTTTTGCAGCACGAAAGCATCTGTTGGGATGTTTTGTTCTTCGTGTCCGACTCCGAACTTGAGTCGAAAGAAGGCTTCTGTTCCCAGTTCTTTGTTGAGTGACTTCACCCCGTTGTGTCCACCTGCAGATCCTTCTGATCGTTCACGGAGTTTTCCAAAGAGAAGGTCTTTATCATCGTAGATAAAGAGTGCGTCAGAGCTCGTCTCGAGTTTGTAAAAGTTGATAAACTGTTGAATAGACTTTCCTGAAAGGTTCATAAAGGTTTGTGGTTTGATGAGTAGTACCTTCTCTCCATACACTTCGGCTTCGCAGTACTGTGCATCGAACTTATCTGACCAGGTCCTTTCTGCTTCAAGGTCTTGCTGAAGCTGATCTATCACTCGAAAGCCAATGTTGTGCCGAGTGTTGAGGTATTTATCTCCGGGATTTCCGAGTCCTACGATGAGTTTCATAATGATGATCTAATGGTTTTCTAAGATGTTGAGAGCGTCCTCCAGGTTCCCCAGTTTTCCATTGATCCAACTGAGCAGTTGGGCAGACTCTGCAGTCTTCCCCACGATTGTATAGTAGCGTTGGGCAAGCTCAAGAGCTCTTTCCGGTTGATCGAGATGCTTTACCAGTAACCAAGAGAGTTTGAGTAGTGTTTGTGGGTGCTGAGGCTGTTGCTGGAGTACTTGTTCGAAGTAATGTGAGGCAAGGCTGTATTGCTCTTGAAGTTGGGCATTATCACCTAAGAGTTGTAAGGTCTCGAGTGTGTTTTTTTTGCTGTTTTTTTGACTGTAGGTCAGGTATTGAGTGCTTTGATCGTAATCTTGGAGTTCGTGATAGGTGACTCCTAGAAGGTATTGAATGGAGCTGTTACCGGGATCAAGTTCGTATGCTCTTAGGAGAGAGAGTTCTGCGCTGCTGAAATCTTTCAAGTGGATTTCGTTGATGCCTTTTATGATCCATCCGTCACGGTATTGTGGACTTTCTTCTATAACCTTGCCGGCGAGGTAACCAGAGAGCTCCCATTCCCCCAAGCTTTCGAGTTTCTGGGCAAGGAGTGTCCACAAATAGCTCTCATGAGCTTCTCTGTGCTTGTCATAGGTATGGTAAGCATTGATGAGAGAGAGAGCCTTTCCTCGTACCTCTCCACTGGGGTGCTCGTTGGTCAGGAAGTAGAGATATTGCTGGGCCTCATCACGTTTTTTTTGAGCTATAAGTACTACTGCTTTTAGCAGTCCAATTTCAGGTGAGTCTATATTTTTTAATAAGGTCTCTGCTGTTTGCAAATCTAAGGACCGTGCTGCAATTCTGGCTTCATATAAGCGAATGACCTCTGCTGAGACTTCGCCAGTTGGTATGCTTTCTAAGGTGTCGAGAGCTGCTTCGAGATCGTGTTCTTCTTCTATATAAAACTCGAGCAGTTCTCGGTAGCTTTTGTGATGCTGTTCTTTTTGCTGTGCGCTCATCGAAAAAAAGCTGGCCGTCAGCGGTACTGCATCTTCTGGAGCACGCGTGCTTGGCGCCATGAGGATGCTGACGGCAAACAGAAAGAGTCCGGAGCTGATAATGAGGTTTCTTTTCATAGGCCGTAATTGTGTTTATCTTAGCACGGCATTTTTTTGGATAAAGTCGATAGGCAGATATTCGACTTGGCTTCGTCTTTGAAAGCTCTTTGCTATACTCATGATGATCTCTTTTTCAGATTCATGAATTCATCTTCTGCCCAGAAGGCTTTTCAGTCCCGCGTCGTCCTTTTGATCTTTATGGTGATTTTAGGGTGGGTACTTTTGGAGTATACGAGTCTTCTCTATCGTTCGTATCAGATCGAGCAAAAGATGCAGTGGTTTGTAGAAGAGAATGTTCGCTTAGTTGATCAGAATGGCGATTTAGAAAAGCGTTATGAATACTACAAAACGGATTATTTCTTCCGAAAGGAAGCCAAGAGAAAGCTGAATAAGAAGGAACCTGGAGAGAAAGTATTGATTGTTTCTGGTGGGGAAGATGGGGTTTTGGGAAAGGTATCTGGTGAGATCACCATGAGTAACTATCAGAAGTGGAAGGATTATTTCTTTTCTGAAGAAGTCCTTCAACGAGATTTTGAGATGTAGAGTGTTAAAAAAAACACCTGCTCAGAGGAACAGGTGTTTTTGATGTGTTCGTATTTGCTCTTATTTGATAAGGAAGCTTTTGGCAACTTTATCGAAGACGTCGAGCAGGTATTTATCGGTTTTAGCGGCTTCGAAGTATTGGAGTACGTATACGGTCCCTTCGAAGCGGAAGGTATACTGAACTATGTTTTCTTCTACTGCAGTTGTTCTTCCGGTCACGGCAGTATTTGCGGCAGCGTTGTATTCTCTTCGGTATGCTCTTATTCCATTGATATCCATGTATTCGCTCTTGACGAGCTGGTGACCAAAGTCGTTTTCTATAGCGAGTGCTGCATCTGCTCCTACCCGTTCACTGATGAAGAGTGGGTAGACCATCATGTACATGTAAGGAGCATGTGATTCACCGGTATTGAGACTGCTGATGTACGCTTCGTCTTCAGAGAAGACGTTTCTGTCCCATTTTCTTCCGGTTTTCCATTCTGCTGGGTACATGAGTGTGAACTCTTTGTGGGTGAAGCGTGTGAAGTCTGCGTATTCATCGGTGCTAAAGGTGGCTTCAGAAGCTTTTTGTGATGGTCCTTCTGGTTCTTCTGCTGGTTTTTCTACTACGACTGGAGCTGGTTCTTCTTTCTTTTCTTCGAAGTCAAACTTCTTGGCGCTTTTGTTTTGTACGCTTTCTTGAATTCTCCAGATCAGTTCTGCGAGTTCCGCACGATCGACCAGTTTTGATTCACTGGCGATGGTTGGAGGTATGTAGTTTTTCCCTTCAAGTGCCTTTACGAATGGCACATACCAGGGTTGATTGTCGACTGGTTGTGTCGGGATTCCATAGGTGTTTACCAGGATCTTAGCAGCTTCTACGAAGTTGATGTTGTTACCGGCTTTCACTGATCCATCTGCATAACCCCCGATGATGTCCTTTTCTTTTGCGAAGCACATGTAGGTGGCGAACCATTGAGGATTGTTTTTGTCGAGATCGCTGAAACAATCAGTTTGGGTAGTGGCATTGATGTATTCATCCCCAAATTTTGTTTCAACAAGAATCTTGATAAATTCAGCTCTGTTCACTGCTTGTGATGGACGGTATTCAGATTTGTCTCCCTTCGGGTATCCCTTTACGATCTTGTTTTTTACTAAATAGGTAATAGCATCGTTGTACTTGTGTCGAGAAATGTCTGTGAAGTCATCGATATTTGGTTCATCGCTTTTTGTTTCTGCAACAACTTCCGCCTCCACCTCTGTTTCGGTGCTTGTTTCAGCTTCTGTTGTAGTAGAAGTTGTCTCTGTGCTTGTTGTTTCTTCGCTATTCTCTGTTGATGTTACGCTTTCACTGTCTATATTAACCTCAGCCTTACTTTTTTCGAAGTAGAGTGATTCTTCTGTATCCATATTGAATTCTACTGTACGACTACAGAAGGTGTCGGTTATGGTTGGCATACAGATTCGGTAGTAGACGATCCCTGTTTTGGGAGGGTTTGTGTCTATGAAAGAGCGGTCTCCAAAGTCGATAGAAATTTCGAGTGGTGTGTCTTTTGGGTATACGAGATCATTGTTGGTTGTTGACCTCATGAAGGCATAGAGTTGAAAACCATCTACACGGATTTTTTTCCAGTCGAGCTCTATGTAGCCTTGGTGGGTTTTGGTGACGGTAAGTCTAAAGTTTTCGAAATCTTCGATGACTCCGTAGGAAACCTCTTCAACTTCAACATCATTTTTCATCTCGATTTGCTCTGTCTCCCTACTACAAAATACATCTTTGTTAGCCTCTACACAGACTCTGTAGTAGTATATGGTGTCGAGGTCGGCATCGTAATCATAGGTTTCTCTTTTGGTATCTGAAGTGATTTTTTCGATACTGTCTTCTGGGAATTGCGGATCTTCAGTTGTTGATCTGAGCACATGGTAAGCATCAAAGCCTGGAACTCGGTAGATACTCCAGGATATTTTTACATTGTTGAGGTCCGTATCATTTACTCGAGGAGCAAAACCATCAACCAATACGGTTGGGTTGTAGGTGATCTGTGCCTGTGCAGATCCTGCGGCCGATACTGCTAAAGAGCCAATCATCATGGTCATGAGCAGGCTTGTAAAAAGGTTCTTGATATTCATAGTGCGAGATTAAAGCCCTTATATTTTAGTATTGTATGGAAATTAATCAAAGCTAATGCCCTCAGCATGATCTTGTTATTGTTGTCTTGATAATGGTGGGAGAGAAGATCCATCTGCGCTCTTTGAGCTACGATGGACATGCTTGAACTCTATACTTGGTGTCAGGGAGAAGACTTGAACTTCCGACCTCGGGGTTATGAATCCCGTGCTCTAACCAGCTGAGCTACCCTGACACGGCGAAAGATCACCATATTGTGAGATCTCCGTGCGGATAGAATACTAGAGCATCCTTTTGTAAACAACTAAAAATCACCAGGTAAAGGGATTTCAATCACTTCGCTTTATCAGCTTATCTGGAGAGTGTTATACTCTGACTTGTAATTGGAATCGTATATGCAAAGAAAAACTGGACAGCTGTGGGCCCTCTTTATCGTTATGATGCTTTTGGTTTTTGTGGTCGGGTATCAGATGTATTCTCAAACCCAATTACAGACGAGTGTTACGCAACCTCAGCAAGGGTACCCGGATAGCGGCTATCCGCCTGCTGACCCTAATCCGCCTGATGTACCACCACTGACTCCTCCTACAGACCCAGATGCTCACCCACCATTGACCTCGGAAGTTATAGGTAATGGCATACTTCAGCTCTCGTACTTGGTTGGTTTTGGATCTTTTGTGAAGGTAGATGGTCTTCAAGTCCCTCAGCATGTCCGAGACTTAAGTACAGAAGTTCGATGGATTAATGATACGCAAGACAACCTCAACTTTACTCTTGATGATGAGGTCTCTGTCCGTACGCATTTTGTTGCTCCTCAGTCAGAAGGGGAGATTGTCTTGGTTCTGATGGTGAAGACGGCGAGGGGCCTGAATCCTGTGGCTCGCTATGTGTTTGAGATTGTGAGCCCCTTAGTTTTGCAATCTGATTTTAATAGCGATGGACATTGGGATTTTAAAGACTTGGTGATCTTGCTGCAAAGTTGGGAAGACTTGCAGCCTCAGTCGACTCAAATCATGAGTGTTCTTCTCTCTCGTTATGAAAACTAGAGTTTCTTTTGCCGGTATCTTAGCTTGTGCTGCGTTTTTCATATTGGCATTTAGCTTTCAGCCTTCTCTGGCCTTTTCAGATGAGTTGATTTTGGAGATCGACCCAGATGAGCAGTCTTTATCTCCTCTTCTTGAGTATCTTCCAGAAG
>CAYGRJ010000071.1:0-5787 GCA_964352285.1 uncultured Candidatus Peribacteria bacterium | reverse complement strand
CAAATGGATCCTCAGTCGTCTGCAAGAGATGGTAGAAAGCACTTCGCAGCAGGTGAAAGGCTTCCGATTCTCTCAAGCCGCAGAAGACCTCTACGCCTTTACTTGGAACGATCTTGCTGATTGGTATATCGAGATCACGAAGGTTCAGAAGCAAGATGAGAACCTGGTGAAATCAACTGATCACATCCTCATGTACTGCCTGAGAACACTTCTCAAGCTTTGGCATCCCTTCACCCCTTTCGTTACTGAAGAACTGTGGAAGTCATCTCGACCTGATGGAAATAATCAACAACTGATGACAACGGCATGGCCGGAAGCTCAAGAGGGACTGAAAAATTCAGATGCAGAAAAACAGTTCGGATTGCTTCAAGAAGCCATCACCAGTATTCGAGCTCTTCGGGCAGAGTACAAAGTGGAACCGGCTAAAAAAGTTGCAGCTGAGATGGTGAGCAAGGACTTTCAGAAAGTCCTCGATGAAAATGCAGAGATCATCAAGCACCTGGCTCGCCTCGAAAGCCTGAATATTTCCGGCTCAGGCGACGGACCTGAAGGATCCGTATCGACTGTCATCGACGGGATGAGTATCTTCCTCCCTGTGGCAGGTATGGTTGATCCAGAAAAAGAAAAGGCTCGGCTTCTCAAAGAAATCGACAAACTCGAAAACTACGTCCAAAATCTTGAAAAGAAGCTCAGCAACGATGGCTTCGTCAACAGTGCTCCTCCAGCAGTCGTCGAGGCAGAACGAGAACGCAAAACAACTGCTGAGGAATCCTTGAAGTCTTGTAAAGATCAACTCCAGCAGTTGGGCTAAGTCACTGTCGTGATATGATCTCAATGCTTCCCTTTTGAACTTTTCAAATGATTACCTCTCTCCAAAAATTCGAAGATCTTCTCCTTCCCAAGCGCTTCCTTTACATGAGTGAAGAGGGTCCTTCGGAATCTGCTGGTCCAGACGAAGGAGTAGGTGGCGTTTCCGAAGAAGCTGCAGAAGCCGCAGCAGAAGATCGCAAAAGAACCGCTCAAGCTGCTAAAACACAGCGAAAGCAAGAAAAGAAGATGAAAAAGCGCGATGGAAAACTCGCCGATACCATCCGCGAATACATCCGTGGATCGCGGCAAGACGACTACATGGCCTTACTAATCAGTCGCTTATTGCAGAGAAATACCCCTTCTTCCATCATCCTTGCGGTGATGAGTTTAAATGACGAAGGAGCTATAGAAGTCTTAGAAAATTACCTCGATTCCGAAAGAGACGTCTTACCCGATGAGGTTCCAGACAGTCAGCTTAGTGGCGCAGCAGAGCAGTCACAAGCTATGGTCGAGTATGGACGTGAATTAGCCCAAAGCCTCTCAGTCTGGACCAGAAGGATCTTTCTGCACTGTTCTTTCCACCCCATGAAGTCGATTTTGGCTCTGGCTCACCATCACGGTGTCGACAAAAACATGATTGAACTCAGCAGTGCCATGATGCAGCGCTATTTTCAGAGTGTCGGCCAAAACATCGAATTCGATAAAATACGACAGTTTTCAGAGTTTTTCTGGAGAGACGCTCTCAAACGACTGCATAAGCTTGCCGATGATCGAGGTTTGCTTCCGGAACCCAGTCAAGATCCTATGAGTGATGACGATGATGAGGACGAAGACGATGACTAGAAATCCCTGAATCCAGAGATCCCTCTATTCCACTGCATTCCAATCCCTCCACGGCGGACAGGCGGGAGATCAAGCCTATAGAGCAATTCAAGTCTTTCTAATATATCGATCGTCCACCAACCCTGATGTTTCGAGCGTAGTCGACCTGCCTGCCGGCAGGCAGGGAAATCTCTTCATGCTGAATCCAGAGACCTCTCTATTCCACTGCGTTCCAATCCCTCCACGGCGGACAGGCGGGAGATCAAGCCTATAAATAATGAAGAAATCCCTGCAAAACCTCTCAAAGCCGTGACCACAGTCACGAATATTTGTGGTGTTTAACGAGATGTTGGGTTTAGATGGGTGTAGACCTCATAAAGCGCTTGCTGCTTGAGAAAACACCCATTTTTTGGTATAATAAGAAGATAATTCAAAAGAATTGTCAAAATAAAAACCCTCATCCTATGGCAAAAGAAAAAGCATCAGCTCATCAGCTCAGATTCCTAGAAAACGTCCACGAATCCCTGATTTCCGAGCAAACGATGAATCTCATAGAGACCTCGCTGCACACGAATCGACGTATTCGTGCCGCTCTTGAACATAAGTCAGGCGATGACAGCGAATTGAAGCTCCATGAAGAGCGCCAGGAACTGGTCAAAAGCATTCAAAAGCTCAGCGGAGAGGATATTTCCCCTCTTCTCAACCTTTCTTACGCCGCCCTCAGTGAAGAAGAACTGGAACTCTTGCTCAATAACCCGCACTTACTAGAAATTCGTCTGGAAAAGAGTTCTGTCAAGAAGATCAAGGAGGCACAATCAGAGATTAGAGAACTCCTCAATGTGGGGAGAAAGAAAGAGTATGCCGATAAAATTCAAGCAGAGGAGCTTCTGCGTGAACAGCTTCGCTTCGTTCGACGACGAATCAACAATCAGCTTGGCATGATGAAATCCGTGCAAGAAGGTTCAGATAAGCTCAAAAAGACAAGTTTGGTAACTTCCTTGCTCCCAAAAATTTTGAAGCTGGTCGAAGGAAGCATTCCAGATGCAGCCAAAGAACTCGGTATCGAAAGCTATGGTTTCGAAGGAGAACGGCATTATTATAAAGCCACACTGACCAAGACGATCCGAGAACACTTGGAGGCAGATCGATTTGACGAAGCCCTCAGTATGCTTCAAGGCTTTTACAAGAAGCTTTCTTCTGGGCTCGAAAAGAGCACTTCGAAGGGTGAATCAGGTCTTAAAGAGATTGCCAAGGAATTGCTCACTGATGCGAGAAAGTCTCTCCAAGAAGACCTCAATGCAGAAATGCAGCATATTTATGGTCAGGATGATGCTCCAGAACGACACAAACTCGAAGAGTTCCTTCGTCATGGCTCAGATGATCGTGGTCTGCAAATCTATGGCTACACAGCAGCAACATCTCTTCAACGACTCGAAGAGTATCGTTTACACGCTCTTTACGATGAGATCACTCACCCACAAAGCAAGGTGAGCAGTAGCTATGCAGGCTTAATGGCTGAAGAATACAATCGATTGCAAAACAGCTTGGAGAGCTTTCAGAATCGTGAAGTTCCCACCAAGAACCTCATAGAAAGTCTCGATGAGCTCATTGCCAGTCCATTAGATAAGGCCCTGCTCAAAGACATCGATGAATATGTGCGCTTCGCGGGTGTTCAAGATGATTTTACTCAAGAAGTGATGGCTTTGGAGTATCCATCTCAGCTTGCGGAGCTGCTTTCAAATTACGAAAAAATCGCTCGAGAAGACCTCAGCACTGGTGACCATCAGATTTCAGATGAGCTCATCGAGCTCTCTCTTCACAATGCTACCGCCGATAATATCTTCCAGATCGCCCTCAATCGATCTGAATACCTAGACGAGAAGCAGCAGAAGGAAGAACCCGATGAGCGCTTAGTCCGACAAGCAGAAGAAAGTCTAGAAGAAGCCAAAAAAATTCTCGACGGAGAATCCACCGCTTCAGTTTCTGATGGAAGTCGTATGGTCTCCCTGGAAAAAGACATCAAAAAGATTACAGAAGAACTGCAGCAAGGCGATAGCCTGCTCCCCTACGATTTACTCTTCGAAGCAGAAACGACCTTCAGAGCCTGGAAAAACATCAAAAGATTTGAGTTCACGCGTAAGGAATGTGCGTCAGTAGACATCAACAACCCTCAGCAAATGCGCAAGGCTATGTCGGCACTGATGGGTGAAGTCATGGGTATAGACGCAACCAAGCGCAGCCATTGCGATCGCTTTTCCATGCTGGCTACTCAGAGTCACCCCGTGACTTCTATCGCCATGAAGCGTGGAAAAGCAGAGCCTCGTGAGTCCAATTACCGTAAGGGCATGGTCATGCTCAACGATATCAACGGAAACCTGACCCTAGCAGATAGGCCCGCCAGCTTTAACGACCGGTCCAAGGTCCTTATGGAGAAGGTTAAGCTGATGATCGAAGCCGGGAACTATGCCGGTATTTCAGAGCTCTTCGCGGATAACCAAGAAGGAGGCCGACTCTTCGACGATGTCAGTGACTTTCCGATGGCTTTTCTACGGAGCGACAAGACCCGCAGAAGACTGTTCTTCAAAGATGTAGAAGTCGAAGAAGAAGGTCAAAAAAAGACCCAAACCATTCAGACGCGAAACAAAAAAATCCCCAAGGTCTTCTACGACAGCTACCCAAAGATTGCTAAGATGGATGAAGAATTCACCGAATCAGAAGACTACAAAATCTTCACCAATCACAACGAGTGGAATCAATCACAACGGCTCTTGGATGCTGAAGGGTATCAAGAAGATGTTCTGGATCAAAAGCACGCCAACGAGCTCTGTGAAGTGGCTGCAGGAGTGCCCTTGGCACAATTAAATGATCTCAGAAAGAGCACAGCTGTCCCCATTCCTGAGGACAAACTCAAATACTGGGGAGAAAAAGACCCTCTTTACCGCAAGTACGCCGGACTCACGGGAAGTATAGGAACTGGTATAGCCCTAGGAGTTGCTCATCGCCTGAGTCGCTATGCCTACGATACTGCCACCTTTGTGCCCAGAGTCGGGTTCATAGCTGGTCAGCAGTACAAAGACAGCATTACCAAATTCTCTTCTATGGGTGTCTGGACGGGGTTCTGGGAAGCAGTAGAGCACATCGGAGGAATTGGTGATTTTAACGCACAAATCGATGCATATGCTCTTTTGAGTAGCGCGTTCGAAGGTTCACTCTACGGGGCTGAATTTAAAAAGCTCTACAACCAAAAGGAAGATGAGCGTGTGGGACAGTATGTGTCTGCCTACGAAGATTATGCCAATTCAGACATTATCGACCTGCTCTACAACGCTCGTGATCAGTTCGAAATGAAGGCGGTGCTAAAGCACGGTATGGAGAACACCGGTCTCGTAAATCTCAACCACCTCCTCGATAAACGCTTTCTAGAAAGACTCAATGCGATTATAAAAACCGACAAGATCCCCATTAAGAACATCAATTTTGGAATCGTTATGACAAACGAAGCCGAGAGAAATAAGGTTCGTGGGTATATCAAGGCTGCAGTGGATGGACTTTGGGGTGAGCCAACCTGGCAAAACTGGCTTTCAGCTACCGGGTCGAAGCTCAAATCAAAACGTGATGAAAATAAGCAATTTGCACTCACCACTTCACCTGGAGAAAAGCTAGATGACTATAGTAAATGGTGGAAGCTGCTCAGAACTCCGAAGGGAATTGATGAGCTCAAGACTTTTCATCCTGGGGAGCTTCTCGGAAAGATTGAGGGTGATATGGAAAATGGCCATCACGATAGTGGGATAAACTGGGCGATTTTCCAGGTGATGGTGGTGAAGGGAATCTTTACTTCTGTTGATATGGAAACCTTCCGAAACGACCACGGTAATGATATCCCCTTTCAGGCTATTTATGATCAGAATCAAGCTATTCATTCAGGTTTGGCTGAGTTTTGTGAAAAAGCCATCAAGAAGGATTTTAACGACAAAAACCCTCTTGTTGAGTTTTTTATGGGCTATAAAGCCATTCCGTTGAAGGCACAATGGAATAACGGGAAATGGGCAATAGCAAATGATGAAGAGAAGGCAAGGAATGCTGAATTAGTGCCACTGACAGCCCATGAAGCCCAAAAAGCACGTCAGGCTGATGCGAATTCAATGCATGTGA
>CAYGRJ010000070.1:0-5809 GCA_964352285.1 uncultured Candidatus Peribacteria bacterium | reverse complement strand
ACCTCTTCTGTCTGCTGGTTTGTGTTCAGTTTTTTCTGCAGGTTTATCAGCAGGTTTTTTGTCTTTTGATTCGTTATGTGTTGGTTCTATGCTCTTTTTTTTGAGCCAGTTTGTTAATTTACTCATGTTGAGAAGTGTTAGTTATGTGAGAGCTGTATGCTCTTTTATTATTTATAATAGGCGAAGAATACTCATGTCGTGTTCATCAGTTCTTCAGTATTGTTATTGATTTATCTCTGAATTCATCACGTTTTTTTGTTCTTGTTTATCTCATCCTATCACTTTTTGAGTTTTATTGCAATCCTCAATCTAATAAAATGGCTTAATAATGGGCTATTATTAGGTTTTGTGTTTTTATGTGTCTTCTCTGTCTTTGTGAATACTCGACATTTTTGACCTGCTGTTGTGTCATCCCGGAGAATTCACTAGAATAAGAGTACTTCTCATTTCTTTCTCATTTTCCTCTATGGCTGATCAATTCTCTCTCGCTTGTGGAACCTCGCACCCTGAATTAGCGAAGGCTATTGCTGGCGCTTTGAACTCAGAGTGTATGGAAATTGTGGTCAAGAAGTTCGCCTCACAAGAGATTTATGTGCGCCTTGAAGAATCAGTGCGTGGTAAGCGTGTCTTTGTGATTCAAACGGCAACTCAGCAAGTGAATGAGAACTATATGGAATTGTTTTTGATTTGTGATGCGCTTCGGAGATCTTTTGCAAAGGATATTCATGTGATTATGCCTTTCTTTGGCTATGCTCGCCAAGACCGTGTGGCTTTGCCACGTGAGCCGATCTCTGCGAAGCTTATGGCTGATCTTCTGGTTACGTCCGGAGCGACTCATGTGATCTCGGTAAATCTGCATTCCGACCAGATTCAGGGATTCTTCGATGTTCCAGTCGATAATATTGATCCATCGCGAATCTTTTTGGAATACTTCCAGACCTCTGTTGACTTGAAAGATGCCGTGATTGTTTCTCCAGATGCTGGAGGAGCCAAGAGTGTGAAGCGTTTTGCCGATCTGATGGGTCTTCCCTTTGCGATTTTGAATAAGCAGCGTTCTGCACATAACGAATCTGAAGTGACTCATGTGGTTGGTGAAGTAGAAGGGAAGCGCTGTATTCTTTACGATGATATGGTTGATACAGCAGGATCTGTTTGTAATGCGAAGAAGGCTCTTTTAGAAGCTGGTGCGCAAGAAGAGATGTATTTGGTAGCTACTCATCCAGTGTTTTCTGGAGAAGCTGTTGAGCGTTTGAACAATGCTCATTTCAAGGAAATTATTGTGACGGATTCAATTCCTCTTCCGGAGAAAGCTCCAAATGATGTGAAGGTCTTGAGTTTGGCACCCCTTATAGCAGAGATTATTAAGAGGATTGATTCTGGTGAATCGGTATCTGGTCTCTACTAATGCTCGTCATGGCGAAGGAACTGTGGCAATCTGAGCTTAGTTTCTTAAAGGTATTTTGTTATGAAAATTGTATTGGGTACGGATCATGCAGGTTATGATCATAAGGAAGCTCTGAAGGCTTATCTAATTGAGAAGGGTTTTGATGTTGAAGACTTTGGGACTGACTCGGCTGAGTCTTGTGATTATCCTGATTTTATTTATCCAGCAGCTCACGCTGTTGCTGCTGACCCAGAAAATACCCGTGGATTTGTTTTTGGAGGGTCAGGACAAGGTGAAGCGATGACTGCGAATCGGGTTCCAGGAGTTCGGGCGACGACTTACTATCATCACGATCTCGATATTATTGAGCTTTCGCGTGAGCACAACGGAGCGAATGTGTTATCTATAGGATGTCGATTTATATCTGTTGAGCAGATGAAGGAGGCTGCTGATAAGTGGCTGGCTATGAATGAGCCACTTGAAGAGCGCCATGCGAGGAGAGTGGGGAAGATCGATGCCTAGTGTTTTTATAAGCTCCCCGCGAGTCCTTGTCGTCGAAATCTTTCTGTTTGATAGTCATTAAACTCATTTGCTAAGGCCTTTGGCCTGGTACTTTTTGACCGCAAAAAGTACCCAAAAACTCTTGGGGTGTTCAGGGCGTTTGGCATCGGGATTTGCTTCGATATCTTTGATCACGCCATTCACACCCCAAACCCCATTTGGTGCTTTCTGAATGCAAAGGAGTATTGGTGTGTGATATCTAGAATTGAGTAAAGTTGCTCGAGCAAGTTTACTTCAAAGGCCATACCTATCCTCAGACAGCCGGACAGGCGTGACACAAGGAGATAGGCTCGCATGCTGTGTCTTTCTCAAACAAAAACCCGCAGTAATGCAGGGTTTTTGTTTTGACCGATTTTATAGCTTTGATTTATTTCTTCAGCTCTCGAATCACTGCGTCGATGGCTTCGTCGACGGTAGTTGTTTCTGAATCGTCAAGGATAGCTTGTTCTGCTCCGCCTGGGTTATCTACGGGCTTCACTCCTACCTTGTTGATGCTGAAGGCATCACCGTTAGGATCACCGATGAGGTATTCAGAAGTGGTGAGCTTGAAGGCAGCAGGACTATCGAAGAGCGGATCATTGATGGTCATAATGTTTTGGACGGTTCCTTTTCCAAAGCTGGTTTCTCCGTAAACCTTGGCGATGCCATGAGCTTTGAGTGCTCCAGCGAGGATTTCAGAAGCGGATGCTGATCCTTTGTTGATCAAGACTGCCATAGGGATTCCTTTAATATTCAGTTGGACATCACTACTGGTGAGCAGTGGGTTTTCTCGAGCGACGTCTTTGAGGACGACTGATTCAACACCCTTTGGCAAGAAGAGGTCGAGCATGTTCATGACTTCCGTGAGGTATCCTCCTGGATTGTTTCTTAGGTCGAGGATGATTCCTTGTGGGTTCTTTTTGAGGATAGATTCGAATTCTTCTTTGAGTTTGAATGAAGAGTCTTGCCCGAACTGAATGAGTTTGACGATATGCACTCCATCTTTTTCTTCAGCAGTTACTGGAGGGATAGTGATTTGTCCTCGTTTGATATCAACATCGAAGGTTTCTGTTTCGTTTCGGATGATTCCGAGTTTCACAATGCTTCCTTTGGGGCCACGAATTTTTCGTACCACTTCTTTGAGACTCTGTCCTTCGGTGCTTTCTCCGTCGACATGAGATATAACGTCACCTGCTTTGAGCCCTGCAGCTTGCGCAGGACTACCGGCTACTGGCGAAACCACAATAATCTTTCCATCGATTCCATCGACAAAAGCTCCGATACCTTCTAGTTCACCGTTGAGGCCTGTATTGAAGTTTTTGTATTGATCTGGAGAGAAGTATTCGATGTATTCGTCGTCTTCTAGAGTGTCGATCACTGCTCTAATTGCAGCTTCTATGGCTTCTTGTTCTCGGAAGCTGTCGGCGTAATAACTTTGTTTACGAATGCTGTCGATCACAATCTCTAATACCCCTTGGAGTGAGAAGTTGGTGCTGATTGAGCTTCCAACGTTGAGCTGTTCGATTGTTACCGTTGGAGTGTCGTGTGCAGAACCCATTTGGTAGAGGTACGCGAGGGCTTCACTAATGGTAAGTGGTCTTCGTATGAGGTTGTCTCGTTGCTCGAGAGCAGCTTGTCGAGTCCTGGGGAAGGGCATAATACCGTTTTCGTAGGCGGTATAGAGCACCTTTTTGTGGACATCTGTCATTCGCATGGTGAGTTCGTCCCAGTCTTCGTTGTAATCAACTGCTGAGAGCGGAGAGACGGTAACTCCAGCTGCTTCGAAGATCATGCCGAGAAATTCAATGCCTTTGATTTGGCTGTTGGGCTGCAGGCTATCTCGAATAAGCTCAATTTCTTTCGCCTTGTTCCAGATATCGCTTTGGTTTCGAGATTTTTTTCCAGGGGTTTCGAAGACTCTAAAGGTTATACAGGCAGCTGTGTAGGCAGTGAGCACTGCGTTTTCATCTTTATTTCGGTTCCTTAAGCAGCGATCAACGATCCGGTTTCTTCGGAGGAAGTCAGCAATGCTGTCGAGTTGAGCATCTTCGAACTGGTCATCACCTGGAGCAGGGATGGTGATGTCGATTACGGGAGATGACTGGGCGAAAGCAGCTGGTGCCATAGTGCTGAAAGCGAGGGCAATAGCGAGGCTCGTGGTAATGGTTCTGAAGATCATATGGTCTTGTTAAAAGGCTCTTGATTGTTCCACTTTTCTAGGGGAAAGTAAATGGTCAGCTCTTGATACGTGGAGGCAGGGAAAGTGTTTCGTGGTTCTTGTGTGCTGGACTTGTGTTCTTGTTTTTCTGTGGGATGACTGGTGATTATAATGTTTTTAGTCGAGACCTTGTCTTGGATTCAAGCTTCTGCAATTGGATATTCTCCGATAGTCTAATGGTGAATAATTTGGCAGATGAAGTTTTCTATTCTCATACCGACTTACAAGCGTAAGGATCAGCTTCAGGTTGCTTTGGAATGGCTGGCGAAACAGCCAGGTCTTGATCAAGGTGAGGTGGTTGTGGGTATCGATGGGAGTACAGATGGAACTCAGGAATTTTTGGAAGGGCTGAAGAGTTCTTATCCAGCTCCACTCACATGGTTCTGGCAGGAGAATCAAGGTCGTGCTGTGATCCGAAACCGATTGATTGAAGCTGCTGAGGGTGAAATTTTGATCTTTATACAGGATGATATTTTGGTAAAAGAAGGTTGGCTCAAAGCCCATTTAAACATGCATGAAAAAAGAGAAGGAGCTGTTGTTGGTCATATTACTTGGTATCCAGAGCGAGGAGTTAGTCCCTATATGAAGTGGCTTGAGTCAGGAGGTCATATGCTTGATTTTCGGAGCCTAAAAGACGGTGAGCCTACTGATTACTGGCATTTTTACATGGGAAACCTGTCAATCCCTCGTCAGCTTTTAGGTGATTTACGATTTGATGAGTCTTTGAAACTCTATGGCTGGGAGGACATCGTGTTGGGATATCAGGTTGTTTCTGGAGGTAAAAAGCTGTATTATTGCTCCTCTGCTGCGGTTTATCATGATGATGAGTATCGCGAGGAGGACTTCCAAAAGTATATGGAACAGGTTGGAGAGAGTGCCGTTACTGCTCAGTCATTAGTTCCGGATGCAGGGATTGTACCAGCTGGATGGAAGCGCGGTATTTTTTGGCTTCTGATAACTCTTGGAAAGGTCTTCTGGTTTGTACTTCCTCAGCATGCTCGGTGGTATCTCCAGATGAAGACATGGTTTTTACAGGCTGTCTCCCGTGCAGAAAAGCGTTCGTAACCTATCCTGATGGAACCTACTTATGTCCAAAACGTTGAGGCTCTCAAGGCTACAGTAGCCGAGTACCTTCCTATGGATTTACAGCCTCTCGAGGCTGTTGCTCAGCGATATTTGGATGTTGAAAACCTTCGGCAGTTCGACCTGCATACCCAGAATGCTTTGTTGGCCCTTATTGAACTTCATGCAGATTTGCTGACCTTACAAACCTTCTTTTTATCTCGATTGACTGCTGCTCAGCGTGAGGGATTGGAATATGATGATCGAGCAAAGCACTTGATTGATTCCTTGAGCAGTTTGATGTCGATTTCGTCGCTCAAAAATGTGCGTCAAGAGCAATCAGCAGACTCTGTCAGGAAGATGTTTATGGCGATGTCCAAAGATTTTCGTGGAATCTTGGTGATGATGGCAATTCGCTACTCAGATCTTTTCGAGCTGATTCAGTATAGTCCTGATCTTCGACGGCAGATTGCTCGACAAACCTTGGAAGTTTTCGTGCCTATTGCGGGGCGTTTGGGTATCTACACGCTGAAGAGGCGGCTCGAGGACATGTGTTTTTCTCATTTATCTCAGCATGAATTCGAACTCCTGGAGGAAGCCTTTTC
>CAYGRJ010000069.1:0-5830 GCA_964352285.1 uncultured Candidatus Peribacteria bacterium | reverse complement strand
ATGGTGAGTGGTTCGAAAGTCGTTTTGACGAGTAATGGAATCCCGAACCATGAGACAGGTGCTTTCCCAAATGCCGGAAATCCAAATAGTATTTCTGAGCAGGATCACCGATTCGAAATCCCTCTTAACCCGAGCAAAAATTCAAATGTGACAACAGTGGAGCTCGGAAAATTTGGAATGGGGATGAATGGGATTCCCTTTGATCCAGGGGCTGCAGAGTTTTGGAATAATGACAGGAATTCTGGATGGCAATACGAGGCTCTCTCAGGTGCAGTCAATCTCGGACTAGATCAGAATAATGCTCATGTGCAGCCGACTGGCTCTTACCATTACCACGGCATACCCTCTGGCATCTTAAGTCACAATCACCCTCACGAACACTCTGAACTGGCTGGCTTTGCTGCTGATGGCTTTCCTATCTATGTGCTCTATAGTTATTCAACATCAATAGACATCAATAGCCCTATACGAGAAATGAAGTCGAGCTTCCGAGTTCGGTCAGGCACTCGAAGTGGTGGCCCAGGTGGATTACACGATGGGAGTTTTGTTCAGGATTATGAATACGTAGAGGGTCTCGGTGATCTGGATGAGTGCAATGGAAGAGAAGGCTATACACCTGAATTCCCAGAAGGAACGTATGCGTACTTTTTGACAAATCAGTTCCCCTTTATTCCGAGGTGTTTCCGAGGAACTCCAGACCCAAGCTTCCAACAGCCAGCAGGTGCTGGTCCTGCAGGAAATCAAGGTGCACAGCAAGGCCCAGGGGCAGGTGGGCCTCCACAAGCTGCCAAAGATGCTTGTACTGGGAGCCCTGAAAACTCTATCTGTTCGTTTACAGATCGTGGAAATACAATTTCTGGTTCTTGTTTAAACGCTCCCGAGGGTTTCGCCTGTGTTCCCGAAAGGCGCTAGGCAAGTATTAATTGGACTAGCTCAATAATCTCTTAAGGGAGACCAATTACTTCTGGACGACTTCAGCAATGCCTTCGATAAGTTTTCCATCGAGAGCAAAAACTCGGTGGTCGTTTGAGTTGAGGGTTACGGAAATCGTGTGTGATCCCGGTTCCATTTTCTTGAGGTGAAACCATGGCCCATATATCCGCGCTACCTTTTTTCCATCAACATGAACATGAGCATGCCCTTGTCCTGGGAAAGGGTCTTGGTTGATCATGTGTGGAGCAAAGCTAAAGTTCTCGGTGACAATCTGAACATTCCAACCATCCATAGCGTCCTCTTCGACCTTCAACTCGATCGTAGGAATGAAGAATGAACCGGTGAGGTCGAGTTCTGTATGAATGTGTTCGAGCTCTTCCATACTAATGACTCCCATCTTCAGCTTCTCCATATCTTCTTCGCTGATATCAGCCCACTCAACTCCATCCATTTTCATATCCCCCATTTCCATATTCATTCCTTCCATATTTGAGTCATCATTCATCATTTGTGAATGGTCCATGCCTGAGCAGGCTGTAAGAAACACCGCAACAATGATAATACTAAATGTTTTCAAGTGAGAAGCTTTAAGGTTGAGGACTCGTGAGATATCTAACCTGATACTCACTGAGATACCTATAAAATTTAACAAAGACTAAAGAGAATTCAATGAGTTCCTTATGAGTATTCTTTGACTGTACCTCAGAATGTTTCCTCAACTTGCATTATATTGACATAATTATATTATATGTTATAATTTCAGTCGATTTTACTATGCACTTATGTTGAAGATTAGGAAATATCAAAGCAGAGCTGCCCATCTGAATGATCCTGATATTCGCCTTGCTCTCATGGAAAACGACTTCCATGAGGGTTTTCTTCGCCAATCAGTGAAACTTGAAAAGAAACTCTCTCAACTCAAATGCCTCTTTACTGAGCACATCAGAGCTGTTTTCTGTGACCTGATTGATGAATATAGTGAGAACACGAGAGCTATTACCACTTGGGTCAGAGAACAACTCAAATCAGACTTTTCGAAGCCCAAAATTGAGATTCATAAAGGAGATAAGGCAACTCATGTACTCCGAACTATAAACATTCAAGATGTACTCGATGGAAATAGGAGAATTGTTGTCTTTCAATTGCCATTACCCCTTGCTCATTTTTGGTGGAAAGGTGGTACAAACAGTTGGGGTGGAATGGGGATTGAACTTGGAGACGGTGTGATCAACTGGGGTGATATGTATCGGAACCTTATGTATAGCGTTTGGGAAAAATTAGAAGAGTACGAAAAAGAACTCGGACTCTCTTTTGAGCGACTGAATCTTGTAGGAGAACATGACCCTAATAACTTTTATTATATCTGGGAGGTTAGCGAGATGTAAGACCCCCTACTTAACGGTCACACTCTTGGCGAGATTCCTAGGCATGTCAGGGTTGCAACCTCTCATAACTCCCAGGTAGTAAGCCAACAACTGAATGGGAATAACATTTACGATTGGAGAAGCTAGTCCGGCATCAGGGACTCTTATCCAGTGATCAAAACACTCGTGGATTTCTGGAGCGACTCCGATGATATGTGCTCCCCGACTCTTCAGCTCTATGGTGTTGGAAATGGTTTCAGTCTTCACCTCATCATTCGCGATGAGAGAAACACATGGAGTCCCTTCGGTAATCAGAGCGATTGGTCCATGCTTGAGTTCACCAGCTGCAAATCCTTCGGCATGGATATAAGAGACTTCTTGAATCTTGATAGCTGCCTCTAAAGCCATTGGATAATTGGCTGCCTTCCCGATGATATAGGTGTGATCTGCGTGAGCAATGTCATCAGCAACTTCCTTGATGTACTTGAGGAAGCGAGGGTTGAGCATGTCATTGATCATCGAGGCGGTGTCGATCAAGAGCTTCTTCCCTTCTTCGAGCTTTCCTGCAACCGCGTAGGCGATCATCAAGAGGAGGGAGAGTTGTGATGTAGCTGCTTTCGTTGAGGCAACGGCTTTTTCTGGACCAGCATTGATCAGCAGAGAAAAATCAGAAGCACGAGCAATAGATGACCCCTGAACATTAACGAGCGAAAGCACCTTTGCTCCTTTTTCTTTGGCAACCTTCATAGCCTCGAGGACGTCAGCAGTTTCCCCGCTTTGCGAGACCACAATCAACAAAGATTCAGGGATAAGGAAATGGTGGTAAATCGGAAACTCAGAAGCAGCTGCAAAATTCACATGCCGATTAGAAATAACTGAGAAAAAATACTCAGCTGCCATGCAGACCTTTCCTGCAGTACCGCATCCGGAGAGGAAAACTCCATTCGCACTCTTTATATATTCAGCAATCTTGAGAATCTCTTCTTCATTTTGATTGATAGCTCGATGAATGGTTTCTTTTTGATCCATGATCTCCTTGAGCATAAAATGCTCGTAGTCCCCTTTTTGGGCTTCTTCCTCTGTCCAGTCGATGGTGATGGTTCTCTTCTCGATTATGGAATCAGAGAGCATGTCGTAGAAGACCGCTTCGTCTCCAATCACAACCATTTGGTCATCATCTAGATAATTCACTTCTTGGGTGTGCTTCAGGAAGGCTGGAATATCAGAAGCCAAAAACCATTCTCCAGGTGCGACTCCCAAAATAAGTGGTGAGCCTCTTCGAGCTGCTATCAGTCGATCATCACCTTCGAGCATCACGATGAAGGCGTAGCGACCCTCAAAAAGCTCACAGGCTTTGCGGACAGCGTCGACAAAATCCATTTCCTCTACAAGTTTGGCGATGATTTCAGCAATCACCTCGGTATCGGTTTCACTTTGGAAGGTGATACCAGGAAGTTCTTGCTTGAGTTCTGAATAATTCTCGATGATCCCATTGTGAATCAGGGTCACCTTTCCGTTTTGAGATTGGTGGGGGTGCGCGTTTGCCTGTGTAACTCCACCATGAGTAGCCCAGCGGGAATGGCTCATAGCCATTTGAGACTCTTTACCTGTGAAACTATCTGCTGGTGCTTCTGAAATCTTCCCCACCTGTTTCTCAAGTAAAGTCCCTTCATCTGACTTCCAGGCGACTCCCCATGAGTCGTACCCTCGGTATTCAAGCTTTTTGAGCCCTTCAAAGACCATTTCTGGTGCGTTCTTTTGGAAGCCTTTGTAGGCAAATATTCCACACATACTGGGAAATCATAATCATAAAACTGATCGGCTGGCGATCAGGACAGAGTCATTGTAGTGAACTCTGAACCCCCTTGCAATTCTGGATCAAGAGCGAGTATTATACCATTGATTTAGCTTTATTGCATGTATAGACGATTATTGGGGACATTACTGGTTCTTTCCTTCCTTTTTAGCCCTTCTGTGCCGATGGCATTAGCTGCCAGTGGTGAAGACAGGGTTCAGGAATTTCTTCAAGAAAAGCAGTATTTACTGTCTCAGCTGCGAAAAATTGATCGAAAGGCTCCTGAATATACTGAGAAACGACGTCGCTACCAAATCATCAGTCGTAAGCTACGGACGCTCTTGAAGAGTAAACAGGTCAAACGAGAAAGACCTCAGCTTGTTCGCAGCTCATCTTTAGAGATTAAGAATGAAGAGAAAGTTCAGATTACCACTAAACCTGCAGTCATTCGGCCAACGGCAACGATCAGCACCACAAAGAAAAAGCGTATTCATCCCATCAAGCTCAAAAGAACTGCTGACAAGGCGGCTATAGCAGCTAAAAACACTGAGCAAGATACTGAAAGCACAGAGGTCATCTCAACTGAACTTGGTGAAGCGAGTTACTATGCTGAGTTCTTTAATGGTCGAACAACGGCCTCAGGGACGATCTTTAGTAATGAGGACATGACTGCCGCTCACCGAACACTCAAGTTTGGAACTCGTGTACGGGTTACCAATGTAGAGAATGGCAAATCTCTAGAACTCGAAATAACTGACCGAGGCCCCTACGCAAAGGGCCGGATAATTGACCTGACACGTGAAGCATTTTCACGCTTAGATAATATTTCTCGAGGGGTCATGCCGGTGAAGGTCGAAGTGCTCTCCATCCCATAGCGGAGCGAAATTACTAGCGAAAAAGTCCTTTTTCCTGTAGAGTTAATCAATGTTCTCAAGCTTTTCTCTATGGAAGTGTCTTTTCTCATTTTCGCCCAGCTGATTTCAATCGCTTTGTGCTTAATTGCGACACGTCTAACCTGTCGATTTATCTCCAAGCACCGCTCTAAGCCTTTGATGACCTTCTTTTTGTTTGGTGGCATAAAAGCTAAGCATGTCGCTGTTGCCTACCTGAGTATTATTTCACTTCTGCTGCTTTACACCGTCATTAAAGCCCTTCTTATTCTCTACTAGCATGCTCGAAAATATTTGGAAACGATTTATCGGATACCGATCTGACCGCTTTCGAGACTTTCCTGGCCACCAGCCCGGAGAAGAAGTGAAGCTGATTGCAGTATGTCACTGGATGGTTCTGGCTCCCTTTTTAGGATACTTTAGTCTTGGACTAGCAGGAATGCTCTACCTAAACTTTGGTAGCAGTTTTCTGTCGACGCTGAACCCTATGACCGAACTCATCGTGAATGTTACTGGTTATGGAATACTGACTCACCTGCTCTTCCTCAAGCTCTATAACTATCTCCTACGCTTTGTCATGGTTACTGACATACGCCTTATCGATAATCGACATAGCATCTACTTCAAAAGAGAAAAGGAGATTATTCCTCTCTCAAATATTCAAGATATTCGATATATCCAAAAAGGGCTCTTGCCCCGTATTTTTAAATATGGAGACCTCATTGTGTTGGGTTCCAGCAGTGATGTCAGGTATGAATTCCACTTTGTACCCCAAGTTGCTAAAGTCCACCACCTCCTTGGTGATGTGCACAAGAAAATCATGGAACACACTCGATTCCGTTCTCAAA
>CAYGRJ010000068.1:0-5889 GCA_964352285.1 uncultured Candidatus Peribacteria bacterium | reverse complement strand
ACTGAGGACGGTAGTTGCTGAAAAATGGAGTGTGACGTCCACCTTCTTCTTTGGTGAGGACGTAAATTTCTCCTTCGAATTCTGTATGAGGAGTGATAGACCCTGGCTTAGCCAGTACCATTCCACGTTCAACTTCTTCACGTTCGATACCTCGGATCAGGAGTCCAACGTTGTCTCCAGCTTGACCTTGGTCGAGGAGTTTTTTGAACATTTCTACTCCTGTAACGACAACCTTACGGGTGTCTCGGATACCAACCATTTCAACTTCTTCGTTGACCTTGATGATACCGGTTTCGATACGACCTGTAGCAACTGTTCCACGTCCCTTAATAGAGAAAACGTCTTCGACAGGCATAAGGAAGTTCTTGTCGAGGTCACGAACTGGATCTGGTACGTAGGTATCCAGAGTGTTGAGAAGCTCTTTAACGGGGTTAGCAGCATCTCCAGATGGATCTTCAAGTGCCTTGAGGGCTGATCCTTTGATGATTGGAGTGTCGTCTCCTGGGAATTCGTACTTTGTGAGAAGGTCACGAATTTCCATTTCAACGAGTTCAACGAGTTCTTCATCGTCAACCATGTCGGTCTTGTTCAAGAACACAACGATGTAAGGAACGTTTACTTGTCGAGCGAGAAGGATGTGTTCTCGTGTTTGTGGCATTGGCCCGTCTGCAGCTGAACATACCAAGATGGCAGCGTCCATTTGAGCGGCACCTGTAATCATATTCTTTACGTAATCAGCATGACCTGGACAGTCAACATGAGCGTAATGACGTTTTTCTGTAGCGTATTCTACATGAGAAGTTGCAATGGTAATTCCACGTTCCCGTTCTTCAGGAGCGTTATCAATTTGATCGAAGGCTTTTGCTTCTGCACCACCCATTGCGGCGGCAACAGCTGTAATAGCAGCCGTAAGAGTGGTCTTTCCATGATCGACGTGACCAATGGTTCCCACGTTTACATGTACCTTGTCACGTACGAAAACATTTTGAGACATATGCTGATAAATGAAAATATAATGAGCGAGCACGATGCTACCAGAGGGTACTATACCTGTCAAACCTGGACGTGAGCTTTTTTTGTGTTCATGAAATATATATCAGCGTGACAAGAGCAATTTGCAAGCTTGTCTTCGTTAGGATCCTCTCCTAAAGGCCGTTATAATGGCTGTGTTTTTCACCTGTTTCTATGAATACTTTTGGTCAGCTTTTCCGGATTACGACTTTTGGAGAATCGCATGGAGGGGCTGTAGGAGTGGTGATAGATGGTTGTCCTGCGGGTTTGAAGCTGGAGCTCGCTGACTTTAAAAAAGATTTAGATCGTCGACGTACTGGTCAGAGTTCGATCGTGTCAGCACGAAAAGAAGCAGATCAGGTTGAGATCTTGTCGGGAATATTCGAAGGAAAGACACTCGGAACTCCGATTGCTTTGATGGTTCGTAATGGTGATGCTCGACCTGATGACTATAAAAAGATGAAGGATCGTTTCCGCCCGAGCCATGCTGACTTCACGTATGAAGCGAAGTATGGGATTCGAAATTGGGCTGGGGGAGGGCGGGCTAGTGCTCGCGAGACGACTGCTCGGGTAATGGCAGGAGTGATTGCGAAGAAGATTCTGAAGAAAGTGTGCGGAATGGAGATCTTGGGGTATGTGGATCAGGTGGGGGAGTTGCAGGCGATGATTGATCCGATGAAGGTAACCATGAAGAAAGTGGAGAGCAATGTGGTGCGTTGTCCAGATGGCAAGGTAGCGAAAGAAATGGAAGCATATATAAAGACGGTTCAAAAAGATGGGGATACGGTAGGGGGCACCGTGAGCTGTGTCGTGAAGAAAGTTCCGGTTGGTTTGGGGGAACCGGTGTTTGGAAAGCTGAAGGCTTCGTTGGCTCAGGCGATGATGAGTTTGCCGGCGACGATGGGAGTAGAGTTTGGAACAGGGTTTGGGAGTCTCTTATATAGAGGGTCAGAACACAACGATGTATTTGAGATGAAAGGAAAAAAGGTGGTGACCACCACAAATAATTCTGGAGGGATACAGGGAGGGATTTCGAATGGGATGCCGATTGTTTTCCGGACGGTTTTTAAACCGGTATCGACGATCTTTAAAGAACAGGATACGGTGACGAATAAGGGTAAGAAGGCCAAGATCCTGATGCCGGGTCGTCATGACCCTTGTGTGGTGCCGAGGGCGGTGGTGATGGTGGAGGCGATGACGGCGTTGGTGTTGGTGGATTACTATTTACTGACTCTTACAGATCGGATAGACTAGGGCCTTCATATATAATGAAAGGCTATGATTCTTCGCAACGCTTCAGATTTTTTGGCTCAGGGTTTTGGAGACGATCAACATGGTTCTCTCACAGCTGATCGATTTATGCTGGTGAGTCCAGATGAATTTAAGGTGGGTGGTTGTGATGATAATCGTTTCGCTCATGGGGCTGATACGGTTATTCGTACCAAGGCGAAGTATCAGCATGAACGGATTTCTTTGATGTTGTCGTCTCTTGAGAAAGAAGTGAAGGTTTTTCCGGGGAAGAGTCCGGATGATGTGTTCCCTAATAACGTTTTTGCGACCAATAAGTCTCGCCAGTTGATCGTTGGTAATATGGCAAATGAGGTTCGTAAATCAGAAGCTAATCGGGGAGATATTATCAGTTGGTTTCGAGGAGATGGATTTGAAGTGAAGAAAATGTCTTCGTTTACACAACAAGCAGCTGAGCTTACGGGATCACTTATTATTGACCATCAGAAGAATATTGGTTTTTGTGGATTGTCAGGGCGATGTCATGAAGACGCTCTTGAACCGATGCGAGATGCTTTTGGACTGAATGCTATCTACGCCTTCCCAATCAATATTTATCATACAAATGTAGGAATGTCGGTATTGGCGGGGAGGTTTTGTGTGCTGTGTCCAGACATGTTCGAAAGACGGGAAGATGCTGAAGCGATTTTGAAGTTTTATCCAGACCATTTGGTATTGGAAGAAGAACAGATGAATCGCTTTGTAGGCAATATCATTGCTGTTCGTGAGGACATCGTAGCAATTTCTCAAACAGCATACTTTGGTCTTCGAGATGAAGGGAGAAAACTGCTGAACAAAAGTGGTTTTTCATTAACATTTACTGATATTTCTGAGTTGGAAAAGAGTGGGGGATCTATTCGTTGTGCGATTATGGAAATTTTTGATGAACAAAGAAGCAGTAGCCAACGATTAAAAAGGGCTTCATAGCTTGTTTTTTTGAGCTTTTCATTTATAATGCAGCCTTCTTATTTGTGAAATTTTATGTCAGAGCATTCTCATTCCAAAACTCTTGAGGAGCTAGGTGAAGATCTTCCAAGCTATGAGCATCGGATGTCGATTGCAGCTATTGCTCAGCTTTTTCGACGGCATAGTCTTCAGAATGCTTTGAAACTGGTTCTAGATGGGCTGGAGAATAAGCGTTTTTCTATTTATGTACGTGAAGATCTGGAGGAACTGAAGCCTTTGATCAGTCGTTCTTATTTTATGAAGGATCCAGAACTTCAGATTCGAGCATTTCTTTTGATAGAGGATATTTTAAATCCTTATATAGATGAAGAGACTTCTGAAATGCTTAAAGGTTTTCAGACTGTGGCTCAGGAGTTAAAGACTCAGATTCGATTTGAACTTCGCAACCGTATTACTCCTTACTTAGATTTTTCGTGGGCCGATATGCCGGATCATCCAGAATGGAATTAATTTTCACATATGTCTGATAAAACTTCCCGAGAATATGAACGTCTCTCGAATGATCCAGAGGAGAGAAAAAAGTCTCTTGTTGCACGTTTAAGAACTCTGCAAATAGCCTTAGACGATGTAGCACTTGCAGCTGATTTGGGAGATCAGGCTTCACAGGAAGTTTTTGATAATATGGATCGAGATGTTCATGAGTTTGTATTTCATCCTCCGTTTACCGCAGAGGATTCTTTGGTTCGCTTGTGGAACTTTAGAGAGCATGAGGCATTGAATCGATTTGTGATCGCCATGGCAGTGGGCATGAAAAATATATTTCCTGAGCAAAATCTGATTCTTCCTTACTTTGATGAGCTTCTTGAGTTGATGGAAACTCGAGCTTTTGATCCTCATGCTTTGACTCAGAATGAGTATCGAAATGCTGTTCAGGCATTGAGGGGGAGATTAGATGCTCCTGGAGAGGCACTAGTCTTGAGGACTCGGAATAGCTTGATGGAGAATTATGAAGAGTGGGACTTCGATACTTGTGAAGTGAATACATACCAAGCTCCTCTAAGAGCTTTTTGTTTGCAGAAGTGCTTTTATGAAGCAGAAAGGTTTATTCATTGGGTTTCCACTTCTATAGGTCATCCTGAAAATGATGATACGGGACGAATAGAACATCCTCTTACTACGGATTTCCCGCCTTTGTGGATGAATGATGTTGCTGATGCAAGAGAAGCTCTTCAATCTTTATTCATGATCTTGAAGTATATGAGACTTCGAGAGGCATCTCCTTCCAAAGAATGGGCAGCTGAAGTTATCTATCCTAAAATGTTTCCTGATCAAGGACCGGGGGGATATGAGATAACAAGCCCTGAAGATCATGAGCAATTTTTGGCTCTGATTAGAAAAGATTTTTGTCCTTGGTTATTGGGAGACCAAGATCTGGTGATGAAGAGAGTTGGAGAACGAAGAGAGCGAGAGCGCCTGGAGAATTTTCGTGAGAAGTTTGGAGATGTGTTGAGGCTTGATGAGGAAGAGTAGGGTCTTTAGGTGAGCTATGCTAGACTGTCTGTGATTCTGAATTGCGCATGCAAAAGCCAATAAAACGACCTCAACGACGAGGTCAACGATCATCTCGAGTCTCTCGCAACGTACCCAGCTTGCAGCCGGTGAAGTGGAAATACTTTCTGGAGCACTTGTACAAGTGGTATCAACCAGAGGACAGAAGACTCCCTTGGAAGGGGGTTGATGATCCCTACTTGGTGTGGGTTAGTGAGGTCTTTTTACAGCAAACTCAGGCTGATCGAGTTATCGAATTTTTCTTGAGATTTACGGCGAAGTTTCCAACAGTGGAATCTCTCGCTGCGGCGAGTTTTGAAGAAGCACTGCCTTACTTCAAGGGTCTTGGCTTTTACGGGCGTCTGAGGCGAATGCTGGAGAACTCAAAGGCTGTTGTGCAGATGAATAAAGGACAAAAACCTGAGTTCCCGAAGACGATAAAGGGATTAGAATCCTTGCCGGGCATTGGGCCTTATACAGCACGTGCCATCGCTTCTTTTGCTTATGGAGAGAAGGTGATAGCGCCAGATACCAATGTGGTTCGTGTGGTGGCGAGGTTTATGGGGGAGTTTCAGTTGCGCATGCCGCGTGATAAGCGGAAGAAAATGGAGCCGAAGGATATACGGAGGGTGCTCAATGAGCAGATGAAGAAGTGGATGCTGAATAATATCGAAGATTTTGATCAGCATTACCCTGCTGACTTTAGTCTGAACCAGGTGCTGATGGACTTTGGGAGTAGTATTTGTAAGGCGAAGCGCCCCCAGTGCAATCGCTGTCCTTTGATTCGTGAGTGCAGCTTTGGACGGGATCCAAACCAGTTCCAGATTTTATCGCAGATGAAGACGACGGCTTCTAAGCGTTTCCCGTCACACTTCAAGAAGGTGGTGGTGGGGATCTTGATCGATGGGAAGAAAGCTTTGGTGTCGCGAAGGCGACCTGATCAGAGTTATGCGGGCTTATTAGAGTTCCCAGGCGGGAAGGTTGAGGAGGGTGAAGACCTTCGTGCTGCTCTGCAGCGTGAGTTTCTCGAAGAAATGGGTATAGAGGTCTCTGTTCGCCCTCCTTTTGAGAGGGTGGCACTGCATCGCCAGTACACGGTGGTTTCTTTTCATCGTTGTCGGATCCTTACTGGTGTTC
>CAYGRJ010000067.1:0-5972 GCA_964352285.1 uncultured Candidatus Peribacteria bacterium | reverse complement strand
AGCTCGAAGAGGCCTTTGTTATTGAGTCGTTCGAGGGCTGGCATGATTTCGTTTGCGATGCCGTTGTCGAGGTCTGAGGCGATTTTCTGGGGTTCGTCGGTAGCATTGTAGTGCTGGCTGAGGTCGATGTGTTCTTTGACGAGGTTAGAGCGGTAGCACTTGTCGGCGATGAGTTTGTAGAGCTCCAAAATGGCGGGTTCTCCCTCGATTTTTGCGGGTTTCATAGGTAAAATGGGATCTGTTATTCACTCTTTGACTTATGAAGTGTAGCGTTATTACTTTGTTTCCGGAACTGTTTGAAGCCTTTTCTCGTGAGTCTTTGATAGGGCGAGCGATTGAAGATGGGAAAGCTTCATTGGACTTGATCAACTTACGTGATTTTGGTTTGGGGAAGCATTCTCAGGTTGATGACACTACTTATGGTGGAGGCGATGGGATGCTGTTGATGTGTGAGCCCTTGTTTGCTGCTTTTCGGAGTTTAGAACAGCAGGGGAATAAGAGATCCCTCGACTCCGCTCGGGAGATCAAAACAAGAAGAATTTTTTTAACTCCTCAGGGGGAGCGTTTAACGCAGCAGAAAGTGGAAGAATTATCTGGGTATGATGAGCTGGTATTGCTCTGTGGGCGTTATGAAGGAGTTGATCAGCGAGTACGTGATGAATTTATAGACGAAGAAATTTCTATAGGGGATTATGTGCTTACCGGAGGTGAACTGCCGGCAATGGTCTTGATGGATTCGGTTATTCGACTGCAGCCTGGAGTTCTCGGTAAAGAGGGGTCTCATCAGTTTGATTCTTTTTCAAAGGAGTTCGATGGGAAGCGTGAATATCCGCAGTATACGAAGCCTGCTGAGTTTGAAGGTAAAAAAATACCCGACGTTTTATTGTCGGGTAATCATGCGGAGATTGAGAAGTGGAGAAGGGCAAACCTTCGTTAGTTATTTCTAATGGATGAATATTTTTCAGCATCTCGAAAGGGTTTAAATTCGAAGGGGATTTTTTACATGAACGTGAAAGTGATTCCAAATGCTCAGAAAACTGAGGCTGTAGAACTCCTTGCAGGAGTTGATGACGAGCAGGTTTTGAAGGTCAAAGTAGCAGCTGTTCCAGAGAAAGGAAAAGCTAATCAGGTGCTTTGTGAGTATTTGGCGAAGTTTTTTGAGCTGCCGAAGTCGAATGTCGAAGTGGTGAGAGGGCAAACGAGTCAGAGGAAGGTGATTAAGCTGGTTTCTGGTTAGCTCGTTTCTAGTACTTGGTTGAATTCTAATACACTGGTCCTTGCGAAGGACATTGTAAAATTGCTACAGTGAGGTCTTGTTATTGATATCATGATTGATCAAGCTGATTCATTTTCTTTTGAAGATGATGGAATACATCGGTTGAGTTACACAAAATTAGAAGAGTATAGTTCTAGCTTTCTTCAAGAATTGCTTCGGCATGTCTTGCAGTCACCTGTTGGAGAGAAGTTTTTTTATTGTGGTCATCGTCAGCAAGTTGAGGATTTTGTAGGTGATTTGTTAGTTGCAAAGCCTGGTTCAGCTGGTGTTTTGTTTGATGTTCACTTTCATGAAGATGGAGACTTTGGGATCCATGTGCTCTGTATTCGTGAAATTATCCCAGCATTATCTGTAGAGCTAGATGATGAGACTTCCTTGAACCCTCAGTGTATGCGCAGCACTTTCTCTAGGTTTCGAGGAATGTTGCGTGGACTTTTCAAGAACAGTTCTTGATGAATGGTTTTAGAAGAGGCTGAGCCCTTCCAGGATTCCTGTGGATATTCCTGTCACGATAGTTGCGGCCATGAGGACCCCCAAGAAGATGAGTCCGAGAGCTTTCCAGTAGGGGATGTTGAAGAGAAAGGCGAGTAATGATCCTGTCCAACTTCCAGTGCCTGGTACTGGTATACCTACTATTAGTACGAGAGCAATGGCTCCATTCCGCATGAATTTGGTGCCGTGTTCTTTGGTGACCTTGCTGTAGAACCAGTGGATGATGCTTTTGTCATCGAGTGCTGATTGATAGGCTTTTTCGGCAACTTTGAACATGAGGTAGCTCCAGACGGGTATTCCAAAGAGAACGGAGAGGTAATAGACGGTTTGCTCTACCTTGAAATGTCTCAATCCATATAGAGCTCCTATCGTCAGAAGCACAATCAAGGCATAGATCATGAGGATTCGTTTTCCTTTGACGATAAAATCGTGCAGCCAAAAGACGGTTGAGTTGATGAGAGGGGCAACGTGATCATGCAGCCAGTTGGTGATGCGGGGGAGAAACCAGAGGAGAAAGAAGTTGGGAATCATGTTTCCAAATACCGCGGCAACAAAGATAAACCAAACGGGTAGCTCGGGATGTCGTGCCAGAAAAATAGGGATGGTAGCCCTTAATTCGGTCACCGGGATCATCGAGAAGAAAGCAATTCTGCTGAAGAGTTCGAAGGTCATGGAGGAGCGTTAGCGATTGGCTTCATAGCAACTAGCCGACTCATCATAGAGAGGAAAAGTATGATCTGACAAGCATTCTGAGTTACTTGTATCACGATGAAGTGGATTGCTTGTCAAAAGGAGTGCCTGGTTGATATGATCGTGGTGCTTTTCCAGCCTTTTAAACCCTGCGGAAATGAAATTTAAATGCTCTCATAAGAATTTGAGTCATGCTCTTGATGTGGTCACTCATGTGATTGATAGTAATGTAACCTTGCCCGTTCTCAACAATATTTTGGTGAGAGCCCAGGAAGGGAAAATATCCTTTTCAGCAACGAATTTGGAGATGGCGGTGAACTATTGGATGGAGGCTGAGGTAGAAAGTGAAGGGTCTATAACTATTCCGGCGAAGCTCTTTGCTGGTTATGTAAACCTTTTAAAAGATGATCAGATAGAAGTTGCGGTTATCGATGGTTTGACGGTGGCGATGAACTCCGTCAGTTCAAAGACGAAGATCAAGTGTATCGCAGCAGAGGAGTATCCAACGATCTCTCCATTGGATCAGGCTACTGAGTTTGAATTGGTGCGTGATGGCCTTTCTGATGCTATCGGTCAGGTAAGTTTTGCAGCTTCATCTACCAATACACGTCCAGTGCTTTCGGGTGTATTTCTAGACGCGGTTGATTCGCACATGATGATGGTGGCTACCGATAGTTTCCGATTGAGTGAAAAAAAGATGTCGATTATTGGAACCGTAGCTCAGCAGACTTCTTGTATTGTGCCTACTCGTGCGATGGCTGAGTTTGCTCGTTTGTGTTCTAAAGAAACGGAGGTTGAAAACGTGAAGGTCAAGATGTCGAAGAATCAGATCTTCTTTCAGATTGGACGGATTGAGCTGTATTCGCGCTTGATTGAAGGGAATTTCCCAAATTATCAGCAGATTCTTCCGCGTTCTTTGAAGACTTCAACGACCTTGGATACCTCAGATCAGAGCTTAGCGGTGAAGCGGGTGAATCTCTTTGCTCGAGAAAATAATAATAAGGTGATCTTTGATTTCCAGCCAGAAAAGCTCAAGATTTCTACGCCTGCGACACAGGTAGGAGAAGAAGAAGGGGAGTTGCCGATTGCTTTGGATGGTGATCCTGGTCAAATTGCTTTGAATAGCGAGTTCGTCCTGGATATTTTAGGTCATTTGGGATCGTCTCAAGTGGATATTGGTATGAACGATAGTATGTCACCAGCGGTGTTTAAGCCGGTGGATGGGGATGATGATTTTGTCCACATTATTATGCCGCTGAAGTTACAGTAATAAGTACCTCCTGTATTTGTAGTAAAATCTAGCTCCTTTTCGTTTATGTCATATCAGATTTATCATAATCCTCGTTGTCGAAAAAGCCGTGAGGCTCTGAAAATTCTTAGAGACAATGGTATTGAACCAAAGATTAGTCTGTATTTGCAGGAACCAGTAACTGTTAGCGGACTTAAATATTTGGCCAAAATGATGGATAAAAGCCCAGATGAATTTATTCGGAAAGGAGAGACCGCCTACAAAGAATTTGTGAAAGGAAAAGATCTGGATGATGAATCCCTTTTTGAGATCATGACGAAGCATCCCATTCTTATTGAGAGGCCGATTGTTGTGAGATCTGAATTGAATGGTGCAGGTAAAGATAAGGCTGTGTTAGGGCGACCTCCAGAATCTGTTCTTACTTTGCTGAGCTAGATATGTTGACCGTGAACTTCGTTGGGCAGGCCCGTTCTGTTCTGGCTTTTCTGAACTTGCTTTATTTTGCTCCAAGGGCTTTGTCGATCATCATTTGTCCTTGTTCAAGGGATTGAAAGCCGAATTGAGTGGCAACGTTATTTCCTGAGGCGTCGAGGACGATAAAGACATCGGGTGTAGACATGCCGTATCGGTTTTTGAGTTCTAGATCTTCTTCGTAATCAACTCGGAGCCAGAGAATATTACCTTGAAGTTGATCAAAATTTTCGAGAAGTTTTTTTTCGGAGTCTCGAGACCTCACTTGCCAGGCGCTTTGGAAGTGGAGGATCACAGGCTTTTTATCGATGATGGTTTCGTAGTCTGATTGGAGAAGATTGCGATAATGAGGTTTTCCGTTTTGCGGATAAGTGATGGAGTTATTGGTAATGCTGTGTGAGAGGACTCTCATTATGCGTTCGAAGGCTTCATCCCTGAGTATTTCGCTGTTGATGGGGTATTGAATCCTGAAGAAACGCTGCTCGTGAATGAAGTCTTGAGCTTTGCTGAGCTCTTGGAAACTTTGTGACTTTATCGAATTGAGAATGATTTTGGCCGCTTCTCCAGATGTTACAGCTCTTGCCGGTCGAAAGAGTCCGTCTGGGTATCCAGAAATATATCCTTCTCGACTCGCTCTGCAGATGAGCCCTGCAAACCACTCTTCTTGAACGTCTGGGAAGCAGTTTTTATCATTTGGTTCGGGGGCTTTTTGTGTGGCCCTCATAACCAAGGCAATCAGCTCTGCACGATTAAGAGAAGCTTTTGGTTTTAGGGTGCCGTCGGCATTTCCAGAGATGATTTGGAGTCGGCTGAGTTCTGTGATGGATTCGTAGTAGCGACTGTCGATGGGGACATCTGGGTAATCAATGGTGTATCCACCGTGGCCGGCAAGTGTGTTTGGGCTTCCTGAGAGAGCGCTGAAGATGGAGAGGATGATGGAAGCAAGCAAGATTTTTCGTGTGGGCATGGTGACTGCATGAGGACTGGTGTTGTTATCATATCGCAGAGCTGAGTTTTTGTGCTGAATCTCGGCTTGAAGTGATGGGCTTTTCTTGTCAGAAATCCGAATATTTGCTATTCTGAGTTGGTAATGAGGCCTTCGAGAGGCTTTTTCGGATTCTTTATTTGGTTCTCAAGATATTGAGAGCCCCACTTGGTGTCTGGTATGACTTTTTTCCCAGAGAACGTCCATCGCGAACATATTGATCACCTCCTCGAGCATCGACGGGTGACCTTTTCGGGAATTGGAAACCTCAATGCGAAGGCTTTCTTTGTGCATGAGTTATTGACCCATTCTGACCCTCATCTTTTGAAAAAGAAAAAGGATGGGTTTAATACGGTCTTTTGGGTGTTAGAAGACCCAGCAGAAGCGGAGCATGTGATGCAGAGTTTTGAATTTTGGGGAAGTCATCGGATTTTGAACCTGATTTCGAAGCCTGGTGTTCTTCTCAGTCCTTTTGAGAAGGCCATGCGTTTGTATGCCCTGCTTCGGGATGAAAGAAAGGTGGTGTTGATCGATGAGGAAATGCTCTTGAGTCATGTTCCAGCGCGTGAGGATATCGAAAAAGCAACACTGAAGCTGAAGATTGGAGATGATCTCGATGGTCATCAGATTATCAACCAGCTGTTGACCATGGGCTACGAGTTTAGTGCTGATGAGTTTCTGATCCCTGGTTCTTATAACAAGCAAGGAGGGATGATGAATATTTTTGTGCCGACCATGCATTCCCCGGTGAAGCTGGAGAAGGATGGTGATGTGATTTCTGGGATATTAGAGTACGATCAACAGAATAC
>CAYGRJ010000066.1:4411-5981 GCA_964352285.1 uncultured Candidatus Peribacteria bacterium | reverse complement strand
CACTAGATATACAATAATACTCCTGTATGAAACTTGATGTCATCGACTCACAAGCTGCTACGAATCAGGAGCTCCAACAGAAATGGAAGAAGAACCGCTTTTCCAAGACTATTGGAAGACATGGCATCAAAAAGAATAAGATCGAAGTCCTTCAGGTCAACTTGGGTCGCAAGTGCAATTTAGCATGCTCCCATTGTCATGTAGAAGCGTCCCCTTTCCGAACAGAAGAGATTTCTCCCGAGGTCAAAAATCAGGTCTTAGATGTCATTCATCAGTTTCACGATCAGATCATAACGGTAGATCTGACCGGAGGAGCCCCAGAAATGCATCATGGCTTTCGTGAAATCTGCCAAGTCGCCAGAAGCTATGGAATTGACGTGATCGTGCGATCAAACCTCACCATCTACTTTGTAGATAGCTACGAAGACTGCCCTCAGTTTTTTGCTGACAATGGACTTCGGGTGGTGGCTTCTCTCCCCTGCTATTTAGAAGACAACGTTGACAAGATGAGAGGAAACGGAGTTTTCCAAGAGAGCATAAAAGCACTTCAAATCCTCAATAAACAAGGTTATGGAAGTGATCCAAAACTGCAGCTGGATTTGGTATACAATCCAGCTGTTCCAAACGTGAAGGAAGATATTCGACCGACACCAGATCAACAAGGTCTGGAGGATGCCTACAAGAAGCATCTTAAAGAACACTTTGATGTGGAGTTCAACAATCTCTTTGCCATTACCAATATCCCGATGGGGAGGTACAAACACTATCTGGAAAGGAAAGGCATTCACGAAGACTACCTGGAGTTCCTCGAGGGCATGTACAATGCTTCAACACTCCCCCACCTCATGTGCAAGAACCAACTCTCTGTCGACTACGAAGGAAAGGTATACGACTGTGACTTCAATCAAATGGAAGGAGTCAGCGCCTATAATCCCAAAGGAGAGGCTCTGGAGCTTGAACACTTCTTACAAGCAAAGTCTCTCGATCTCATTGATAGTATCCAAATTCGAAACTACTGCTACGGTTGTACAGCTGGTGCTGGTGCCAGCTGTGGCGGTAGTCTTTTAACCTAAATATGATGAAAACAATCCTTTTTCTTTGTCGGCACAACAAGAGCAGAAGCCAGTATGCAGAAGCCTACTTCAATCACAGTAATGCTGATCCTAAATTACGAGCTCTGTCTGCAGGTACAACACCAATTACTGAAGACATCAATCCACTGGTTCAAGAAATACTCGATGAAAAAGGTATAGATAGTACAGGCCTAAAACCCAAGAGGCTTACAAGTGATATGCTGAGCTCAGTGGATTACATTATTAGCATGGGTTGTAATGTTGACTGTGGGCTTTTTGAATTTCCCGTAAATATTGCTGAAGATTGGCCTCTTGAAGATCCTCACGAGCAGTCCAAAGAAACCGCACAAGAAATTTGTGAACAAATAGAAGAAAGAGTTCATAAACTTCATCAAGACCTTCACTCATAAAAATTTTACTCTTATCCGTATTCAAATTCGTTCTCAATACTCATGAAAAAATCAGAACAAGATCCTTACGCAGCAGCTTCTCACCAA
>CAYGRJ010000066.1:0-4401 GCA_964352285.1 uncultured Candidatus Peribacteria bacterium | reverse complement strand
CTGTTGATTACAACCCTGAATATCTCAAAATTATTCCACAAGAAGTCATCGATAAAGACTATGGCTGTGGGGACCCTTCTGCCTTTGTAAAAGAAGGAGATACGGTTCTTGATTTAGGATCTGGAGGAGGAAAGATCTGCTTCATCGCTTCACAGGTAGTTGGTGAGTCAGGAAAGGTGATTGGTGTAGATATGACAGCTGATATGCTAGAGCTGGCCAGAAGAAATGCTCCACTTGTCGCTGAGAGAACAGGATTCAACAATGTGGAGTTCCGTCATGGTGAGATTCAAGACCTTCAGCTCAATCTCGATAAGGTCGATGAATACCTCAAAGAAAATCCCATACAAACGAGTGATGATCTCAGAAGCTTTCAACAGCACTGTGATCTGTTGAGAAAAGATGATCCTTTGGTTGAAAGCAATTCCATCGACATCATCGTGAGCAATTGCGTCTTGAATTTGGTGAATGACAGTCTCAAGAAGCAGCTCTTCTTAGAGATGTTTCGGGTGCTGAAAAAAGGAGGGAGAATTGCTATTTCAGACATCGTCTCAGATGAAGTCTCGCCTCAGCACCTCAAGGATAATCCTGAGCTCTGGTCTGGGTGCCTCACAGGAGCTCTTCAAGAACATCAATTCTTAAGCATGCTCGAAGAAGCTGGTTTCCATGGCATAAAGATTGAAAAGAGGGATGAAAAGCCCTGGAGAATTGTCGAAGGCATTGAATACCGTTCGGTAACCGTATCTGCCTGGAAGGGAAAGCAGGGAGAGTGCTTAGAAAAAAACCACGCAGTTATCTACAAAGGTCCCTGGAAGGAAGTTAAAGATGATGACGACCACAGCTACTATCGTGGTGAACGGATGGCAGTTTGCGAAAAGACCTACAAGATTATGACCGAGCAGGCCTATTCAGGGAGTATCATTGCTGTCCCACCTCATCAGGATATTTCAGAAGAACGGATCTTTGACTGCACTCGACCACTTCGTAGATCAGCTGCAGAAACCAAGCAGGGCCTTGCTAAGGTCACGACAGAGCTGAGTGAATCTTGCGGTCCAGAAGGCTGCTGTTAATGACTATATTTTAGATTAGTACTATGATTGGATTTCTCGTTGGTTCCGGATTCTATGATCTTCATGGTTTCGAATCACACACTCAACTGACTTCTTATGGAGAGGTGGAAGTGCTCAAGGGTCAGCTGAACGGCTCTGATTGCATCGTGCTTCCAAGACACGGCTCTGGGCATGCCTATTTACCCAATCACATTCCCCATAAGGCTCATCTCATGGCCCTCAAGGAGCTTGGCTGTGATCAGATCATTTCCTTCTCTGTCTGCGGCATGATCGACCCTGATCTCCCTCTCGCAGAACCACTCCTCGTAAATGATTTACTATATCTCGACAACCGTTTGCCAGACGGAAGCATGTGTACATTTTTTGAAGCCCCACGAGAACCAGGACGTGGTCACCTCATCTGTGAATCATACTTTCATAGTCAGCTGATGGCTCAGGTAGAAGCAATTTACCCAGGAATCAAGAAGGCGACTTATCAGTACAGCATTGGACCACGATTTAATAGCAAGGCTGAGATAAAAGCATTCCGACAACAGGGTGCTACTGTTATTTCCCAGACCTGTGGCCCAGAGGCAGTCTTGGCAAACGAATTAGAGATCCCCTACGCTCTGGTGGTTTTCCCGATAGATTATGCCAATGGAGTGAAGCGAGAAAATACCTCGATGACAGAGCTCGAAGAGAACCTTCACAAGAGTAAGGACTTCTTTGAGCGCATTATGAAGTATATGGTCAATACCGAGACTGATCTTGAATTTGAAGGCTTTCTTTATCGATTCGAATGATTTCTGTCATTATCCCAACGCTCAACGAGCTACGCCACGGTATGATAGAGAAGGCTCTGCAAAGGCTTCAGGCAGAATCTGGGGACTTCGAAGTAATCATCGTAGATGCTAAGAGTACAGATGAGACGAAAAAAGTCTGTGTATTCTACGGATTTCGCGTTCTCGAACTTCCCAACTCAAACAGGGCGCAGCGTATGAACTTTGGTGCGAAACAGTCAAAAGGAGACATATTCTTATTCCATCATCCCAGGTCAGTACTTCCTAAAGGAGCAATAACGAGCATATCGAGAGCCTTCCAAGACCAAGAACTCCTTGCCTGTGGTTTTCAGCATCGCTTCGATCAAGATCATCCTCTCCTTCGTTTTACCTCTTGGTACTCAAATCAGGTCAGAAGTCGTAGAGGGGTAATCTACCTCGATCACTGCTACGCAGTCCGAAAAGAATCCTTCAATCAGGTAGGTACTTTCCCAAACCTAGAAATATTTGAAGATAGCATCCTTCCCCAGAGAATTTCTCGACTCGGGAAAACGCGGTTGCTTGAGGACTCAGTAATAACTTCCGCCACTCGCTTTCGTTCTGGAGGAATCTATAGGCATGCTCTAAAGAATCAGCTCTTGAAAGCAGCATTTCACCTCGGAATTCATAAGAACAAACTCAACAGCTACTACGAAGCTAAAAATCCCCTAAACCAAGCTGTGAAAGAGCTCAGGGATCTTGAAAAATAGCGCTGTATAAGCTATACTCGCTACAACCTTTATGCTCATCTCTATGTTCAGGCTGACTGCTAACCGGCTCCAGAAATTTAGAATAATCCTGCTTCTCTTCATGACTATGGGAGCAAGCTTTGGAGTTCCGTCAGTGAAAGCTGAGATCGATGAAAGAATTGTCTCTCAGATTTTTCACAATGTTATCGTTAGTGGGAAACGTGTCGAATTTGAACTGAACAACAGCTACACCAGCGTGGATGTGAAGTGTCAGCTGGCCGATCCTGATGACGTCAATTGGGAAATGAGCGTTCGTGATATCAAAGCGGCAGATATGCCAATCGTCCGGAAATCACTCACGGGAAATATGTTTGAAGTCACGAATCTCTTTCCAGGGAGAGAGTACCTCTGCAAGGTGAAGTCAGAAATCGTGAGGTTCATGACCGATGGTCCTCCACGAAAAGTTGTAGCAACCACGGGTATAGAAATCGAAGACCCAAAACCCATCATTATTCAAACGGTTAAGATCTTCAAAAAAGGCTTCAACCCAGAAACCAAGGCCTACGAAGTGACTTTCGAGCCAGATCAGCTCAAAATGCATCAGGAGTATGCTCTTCGTTGCCGAGATCGAGCAGCATATGAGTCTGGATTCCTCTTAGACCTCAAGGTCTACTACGCCTATCTGAGGGATTTCGACAAGAACAGTGAGCAAGAATTGATCAGCATTCCAGATTTAGCACCAGGAGCAGTGTATCAATGCCAGCTCTTCCTCAGAAGCCTCATGGGAGAATCACATATAATCTGGAAGCAATCCCCTCAAGACTCTTTTGCACTCAACGATGATTATGAACTCGTAGCAGTCACGAACGATAATCCTGAGGAAGAACAAGAGGTAGAGATGATTGATCCCTTTCAAGACCTCCAGCTCGTAGCGAGAAGAAGGATTATGAAATTCAGCCTGAACGAACAAACCTTTCAAAAGCTTAGTGGTCGAACAAGAGTCATCTACCAGTTTTATGATTCTCAGCGAGAACGAACACGAACAGTACGAAGAAGAATAACTGCTCGAGAACTCGAAAAAGGAATGCTTATGCCCTACTTAGCTGATGATGCTGATTCTGCAAGACTCTGGATAAAAGACCCCAACTTTAGTAGTCACAATGTGAAATACCAAATTCAAAAAGATTCTGAAAGCTTCGAAAAAGAAGAGGATGAGGGCGATGATGATGCTTAAAATTAAACCTTCTCAAGTCGAGAGAGTTCTGCATTGATATCTGCTTGCTGTTGAGTCTCTCTTTTTTGGTACTTTTTGAAGAAGTGGGCCAATATCAAGCTCGAGGCAAAGATCACCGCGGTTATCAAGAGCTGAGTGCTATTAATACTCACCATGCTCGGGTCAAAGTCTCCAATGTTTTCCAGGGTAGCTCCCAGGCTTACAAAGGTTGCTGAACCTGGCAGAATTCCAATTAAGGTCGCCAAAGCATAAGGTGCCCATTTCACCTTAAAGATTCCACAAGCGTAATTCGTGAGGTCAAATGGCAGGTACACGAAACGCATGATCAACACCGTGACAAAGCTGTTCTCTTGCAGTTCCTTCTTCCAATTCGCAAAGACTCCCGCTTCTCCATCAATGAGATCTCCACCAAAGTACCTTCCTAGGAAATAAGCCAAACTAGCAGAAAGATTCGCTCCTAGAGTGGTGTAAAACACTCCTCCCCAAAACCCAAAGAGTGCACCAGAAAGTAGGGTCATAAGTGTTGCTGGAAAGAAGATCACCGGTCGAATGGCATAGAGTACGATATACAAAAAAGGGCCATAAACCGTTCCGGTGGTGAAGCCAAAGACCTG
>CAYGRJ010000065.1:3474-6037 GCA_964352285.1 uncultured Candidatus Peribacteria bacterium | reverse complement strand
GAAGAGCAGCACGGTGATGTTGGGAAACAGGTTGTACTGCTCCATGGTCATCATGCCTGATTCGACGGCTTCTTTTTGGAGCATGAGCTCGTTTCCTTGCTCTCGGATGATGATATCGCGCATGTTGTCGTTCATCTTGAGCACTTCCATAACCCCGACCCGTCCTTTGTAACCACGTCCGTCACATTTTTGGCAGGGGTTATCGTCTTTGACGGCTTTGTAGATGCTGGCATTTGCTAGGGATTTTTCAAGTTCTGCTTGAACGGCATCACAGGCCTCTGCGAAAGCTGGAATAATGACTTCGTCTCGGAGACGATCCGCTTCTGGGTGAGGAATTTTACACTCGCTGCAGACTCTTTGGGTGAGCCTTTGGGCGACGACGTAGGCGAGGGCATTGGCAGCCATGTAGTCCTTGATCCCCATTTGTATGAGCCGAGAGATAGAGGCTACTGCACTGTTGGTATGCAGTGTTGACCACACTACGTGACCGGTGAGGGCTGCATCTAAGGCGGTTTCTGCGGTTTCGAGGTCACGCATCTCACCAACCATGATCACGTCGGGATCCTGCCTCAGGAGGGCTCTGAGCACTCTTGAAAAGTCCAGGCCGATGTCGTGACGGACTTGGGTTTGGTTTACTCGGTTGACTTCGGCTTCTATGGGTTCTTCTATGGAGCAAACGTTTTTTACACTGCGGTCGATCTCTTGAAGTACGGAGTAGAGTGTCGTGGTTTTTCCAGAACCTGTTGGGCCCGTTACAATATTGAATCCGTAGGGGAGCGCAATAGCTTCACGGAAAAACACCTGATTATATGGATGGATCCCCAGCATGTTGAGGTTACATTTACTGACGTCAGCCATTTGACGAAGCACAACCTTTTCGAGCTGTTCGTTTTTCTTGGTGACGGGGTTGAAAGAGATTCTGAATTCGTAATTCTTGCCTTTGTGGACGAATGGAATTCGGCCGTCTTGGGGGACTCTTGATTCGTCGAGTCGGCAAAATGAAAGGGTCTTGAGCCTGCTGACGATGCTTTCGTAGATGGATTTTCTGGGGTCAACGACCATATCGCGGCACTGTCCGTCGATGCGAAAGCGAATTCTACTGACGAGTTTGTGGTCGACTTCGTCGAGGTCGATGTGGATGTCTGATGCGTCCATATCTATGGCACCGCCCAGGATGTGGTCGAGCTGTTCGTTGGCGTCACCATCGATAAGTTCCCAGTCTCCACTCTTCATTTCGGAGATTTCTTCTGGCTCTTCATCTCCAGCCTCATTTTTTTGTACGCTTTCTTCTGGAACTGGGGAGATTTGCTTGGTTTTTTTGTTGAGTTCTTGCCAGAGGCTGTAGTCGATAACGCAGAGTGCTGCACGTCGTTCTGTTGGTACCGAGAGGGGATCGAGCACACCCAAAAAGGTCTCACCGCTATGGGTTTGTAGAGAGGCTATATCTTCAATGATTTCAGAAGTCTTGATCTGGTCTACAGTGATGGCTTGGTAGTTTGTTTGGCTGATCTTGCTGGTGAGTTGGGCGATGGTGGCAGCCAACTGTGGTTTTTGCTGAAGAAGGATGTCGAGTGCCGACAGGTTTTGAGCTTGGGCTTGCTGCTCTAGGTTATCAATTGTTTGCTGGTTGAGCTGACCTTGTTGCTGGAAAAAGGAGAGTATTTGAGAGCTCGTGGAAGAACTGTAGCGCATGAGAGCGATTAGGAGTTGGTGTTGGTTTCAGGCTTTGGGAAGAGTTTGTCGGGATCGATTGGTTGAGGATGGAAAAAGTCATGCCCTTCTGGGGTGCTGATGCAGCAGTAGTGCTGATCTTGAAAGCTGAAGATTCCAGTGTCTTGTTTGGAACTGAGCGCTGTTTTGAGTTTCTCTGGAGTGGCTCCCAAGGTTTTGATCATCTGTTCTGTCGAACACCTGAAGAACTGAGCCTTCTCTGCTTGAAATCGGTTTTCTGCAAGGGCTTGGTAATCTGCCATGAGTTGGCTTTGCTGTTGGAGAGATTCTTGAATGCCTTGAAGTTTTAAGATGTTTTTTTCCGTTTCTATCAGCTCATCGCGATCTGATTGGAGCTGCTTTTCAAGGTCTTTAATGTTGTTTTCGAGGACTTGCATATCAGCTTGAGCTGAGATGAGTGCTCGAGTGTTGATTTCTTCCTGTTGGTCGAGAGTTTGTTGCAGTTCCCCAAAAGAGCGAGCATATGATGCCTGTGTGAGCTGTTCGAGGTCGGCTTGAGAAGGGGTGCTCATGTCAGGTGGGTGAGGAGTTCGTCAGATTCTGCTGAAAGCTGTTCGGAGTTGTAGAGCTGCTTTGCAGAAGTGCTTGTGTTGATATTCATGCTGGAGATATCGATGCTCTCGAGATTGATATCTGGGGCAGTTGTTGAAGTTTCCTTTGGTGGAAGCTGACTTGTTGAGAAGCATTGAGATCCTTGTTCCCAGAGTTCTTGTACTAGGGACTCATGACTGAGGTCGAGTTGATGGGTTTCTCCCGTTTCGAGCTCGATGTCGATACGAGTAGATTGCTGGAGTGTCGACCATTCTTGCTGCAGCTGTTGGCTTTTGCTTTG
>CAYGRJ010000065.1:2987-3464 GCA_964352285.1 uncultured Candidatus Peribacteria bacterium | reverse complement strand
CATCCCATAAATAAGTATAAGGTGCCGTACCATTTGCAGGCGTTGCTGTTGCTTGATCAGGGCTTGTCCGCTGATCAGGATTTCGTTTCTTTTTGCCTTCCTGAGTTGAGCATCAGCAGTTGGGAGTTGCCTACCAGCGGAGCTGGCTTTGTTTTTCCAGGTGTTGAACTGGCTGAGTGTAGCTGAGATATCCATAACAGGGATGATTATTGTTTTTGAGAAGCGAGTGCGCTATAGCAGCAAGCTGCTCCAAATCCTGTGATGAGAATCATAAGAAACCAGAGTGGAGAAGGTCCAACTTGGACTGACTGGCTTGTAGTAGCATTGTCTTCAGCAGTTGATTCTGTGTTTGTTTCTGGAGTGTTTGCAGGTGCAGCAGCTGTTTCTTCTGGAGCAGTGCTTCCGGTGAGTTCGAGCGATTTGTTTACGCCATTGAGTTCTACATCTACGCTGACGGGAAATTCTGTAACCCGGAAG
>CAYGRJ010000065.1:0-2977 GCA_964352285.1 uncultured Candidatus Peribacteria bacterium | reverse complement strand
CCCGGAAGAGGGCTTCAAAGATTCCAACAGCTCCACGATTGTTTGATCCACAGTTGTCGGCATCTTCTATTTCACAGTCATAGAGCACGTCGTCTTCGACATTGTCTGCAGGGGAGAAGGTGATGTCGGGGAGAACTCCAGTGCTGAATGGTGACCCATCGCTTTCTTCGAGGATAATGGTCACGGTTACATCTTCATTGGCTTGGAGGTTCGAAGGAGCAGAGAGTTTGATAACTGGTGTTGATTGGGCAAATACTGCTGTACTGCTGAAAAAAAGAGCAAGGGTTACAAGAGCAGATGAGAGCGCGCGTTTCATAGGATGAAAATGAAGAAATAGATTAGGAGTAGAGCATCATGAGAAGCCATATCCCATAGACAAAGCTGATACTCAAGCTGATGACGAGGATATTTTTGATGGCACTCTCCACTGATGATCGGTGTATAAAGTTGTTAACATTTCTATTCTAAGAACTTTGTTGCCCTCCCGTCAACTTTATTTTTAAAACTCCTTCATGTTTTCTTCATGAAGGAGTTTTATGTGTCTTGTATTGGTGATGATAAAGGCTTTAGGTCCCGCTGACATCGATGTTGATAACTCCGTTTTCATCGGGAGTTAGTGTTGGAAGTTCCTTTTCTTCTTCGCCCCCGTCACTTTCTTTGTCAGTTCCTTCGTTGGTAATGGTACCAACACGGTTTTTGTCGGCTTCCTTACCGATTTCATCACCTCGGTATTGATCCGCAGCCGTAATGTCGATGGCTTCTTGGTAGAGTCTGTCGAAGAATCGTTGTTCTGCGGGATTGTTTCTAGCATCACCTTTACCGTACCAAGATGCTGCTACTTCTCCTTCGGAGTTGTTGAGTTCTCGTAGTCTTAGGGTTTCACCGCTCTGGAAGGTCTCACCATTTTGGGTGATAAAGTTGGCTTGCCAGTATTCCTTTATGCGAATAACGCCATTTTCGTCGTAGTACTCGATGATGGTTTCTTGTAAGCCTTTATCGTTTTTTCTCTTCGGGTTGACGAATTTGCTGTCAAAAATTCTTCCTTTTCCTCGGTATGCATCGGTTTGTTCAACTCCATCACGGTATTTGGTGATTTCGGCAATGGTTCCGTCTGCATTGTAGAGGGTTTCGGTCCAGAGGTTGTTCCTGCTGGATTTGAATTCGGTTTGGACTTCACCATTTCCCCAGTAGAGGGTTTGTTCGGTGAGGGACCATGGCCCACGTTCTTGTACGATTTGTGATTCGGTAGCTTTTGGATTGCGGTACTTAACGGTGTTGACGAGCTTTTGGTTTTGAAAGATCTCAACCAGCCGAACGTCTGGGTAGACGATGGCGTAGGTTTCTGGAATCATTTCTGGCTTGGGGTCTTTTATCATTCCTTGCATGTAGACCGTTTTCCCGTTGTCTTCTCGAGAGACGTCAGCATTTCGGAAGTAGATGCCTTCACCTTTGCTCGTACCGCAGGCGCTTACAGAGAGGGTGAGTAAAAGCCCTAAAAAGAGGTTTCGAATGGTTTTCATAGATGTGTCAAAAAAGCGAGTAGATACTACACGCTTTTGTACGGAATTTCTATGTCTCTGTTACATTATTTTTTGTTTTGACGGAGTTTTTGCAGCTGTTTCTTCAAGAATTTCATTTCTTCAGATTGTTCAGCTTCTTCTCGATTTCTGTTGTAAACGTATTCGGTAGAGACTTTCAGGTACTGATTGATGAAGCTTTCTCTTTGATTGTCTGGTGTGATTTCTATCAGATCACAGATCATATTCAAGAATACTCTTCCACTGACTTGAGCAGCTACTTTTTTTACTTCTTCGATTTTCCCGCTGAATTTTTTGGCTCTGAGGAGCTCATACTGAAAGACTAAGTGGAGAATTCCCATTTGGTACTTAGAGAAGCCATCTTTCATCTCCGAGAAGTTTTTAGTCAAGCTTATCCCGATTTCTAGAGCTTGTTGCTGCTCCGCGAGTTCTCCAAAACCTATGGTTTCTTTGTAGATTCTTCTTTTTTTAATGGGATCTATTGGAGTAACGGTGTCGAGGTAATCATTGAGGATTTTAATCGCTCGCCATAGGGGATGATGATTGAGGTCTGTCCAATCTCCTTCTGGGGAAATTTCTGGAGACTGTTCTGCGATTTTGAGAATTCCTAAGGTGACAGCTGCGGTTTGTTGTGGGTATTTTTGAAAGAGTTTAGCAGCAGGTTTTTGGACGATGCGAATGAGTTCGTTGAAGCAGGCTGCTAAGTTTCCTAATTCTTGTTTGAAGACTTTTATATCATTCGGGTTCTGAAAGTATCGAGCAGTGATCTGTTGATTACAGATTTGTAAGTATTTCGCTGTTCTGTAGACAGACCTTTCTAGGTTTTTTAAGATTTGATCTCGATGAGCTGAGTTTTTGAAGCTGAGTTTTTGAATGTTTGTGAGTGCTGCTCGTCTTCTGGTGATGAGTTCGCTTGGAATTTCGATATGTTGTCCTAAAAGTTTTTGTGTTTCTGCTTGCACAGAGCTACTGCTGGGGAGTTCATTGAGATCTTTGAGGTATTGGTCGATTTGTTGTTGTCGACTTGGGTCGTTGTCGTGATTTTTCAGGAAGGTCAAAAAGCTAATGGCTTGTTGACGATTTCCTGTTCTATAAGCGGCGTTTGCTAAGCACCACAGCCCTTTGCACTGGACTTCATTAAGTTGTTCTTCGAGTTGTTGAACCCGTTCTTGAAGACTCTCGTTGTTTCCATTCAGTTCTGTAGCAATGCTTTTCATGTCGTTTAAGATCTCAATGGCGTCTGAAAATGTGCTTAAGTGTGTTCCATTTGCAGTTATGAGTTGATTTAAGTCAGCAAGGGGATTCCCAGGATACCTATTGTAAGCGACGGTGAAGATGGTTTCTTTCCGTACCGGGTCTGGTCCTTCAACCTGCCGAATAACTTCTTTGAGATTGCTTTCGATGGCTTTTTCTTGAGCATTGATGAGCTTCGTAGCGGA
>CAYGRJ010000064.1:0-6039 GCA_964352285.1 uncultured Candidatus Peribacteria bacterium | reverse complement strand
CTATGAAAGCTCTCGAGCACTTCTCAAAAACGATTAAGACCGAAGAGAAGCCAGAAAAGAAAAAGAACAACAAACCAGCGCCTAGAGCAGCTGCTAAACCAGCTCCTAAAAAAGCTGAAAAACCAGCAGCTCCTAAGCCAGCTCCTACTCACCTCAACGTAAAAGCTCAACCAGCTGAGGCAGCCAAAGAAGCTGAAGAAAAGAAAGCTGAATAAATATCATTCTGATAACTACCCTAGAAACTAACACCTGTCCCACAATGAAACTCAATAGCCTTACTAAATACAAGAAGCCAAAGAAGCGTCTCGGACGTGGACGTGCTACTGGAGTCGGAAAGACATCTGGTCGTGGTCATGGTGGACAAAAATCTCGATCTGGAAAAACAATCCGACCAGGATTTGAAGGAGGTCAAACACCACTCTTCATTCGTCTTCCAAAGTACCGAGGATTTAAGAATCCAAACTACGTCGATTACGCCGTTATCAACGTCAGCCAACTCGAAGAGCTTGGTGAAAAAACCGTTACTCCAGAAGTCCTGATCAAGCACGGACTTATGAGAAAAACAGACCTCGTAAAGGTCCTCGGAAACGGAGAAATCACCAAAGCTGTTAGCGTTACTGCTCACAAGGCAAGTAAGTCAGCGATCGACAAAATCAGCAAAGCTGGTGGATCATTTACAGCACTGCTTGTAAAAGAAGACGCTCCTCAAAAAGCTGACAAGAAAGCTCCTGAAGCAAAAGCAGAAGAAAAAGCTGAAAAAGAAGCTCCACAAAAAGAAGAGGAATAGGCATAGTCATCTTGAAAAGCTTCCCATCTCTTTGCTAAGAAGCTAACTTCACTAAGAACATAAGAAGCTCACACATGAACAAATTCAAACAAATCTGGAAGAATTCATCTCTTCGCAACAAAATCCTCTTCAGTATTGGAGCCATCGTTATTTACCGGCTCGCCGCATCCATTTCGGTACCAGGAGTTGACCTGGCATCTATCAAGACCGTCTTTGAGCAAAACCAAGCTCTCGGTGTCTTTTCTGCATTTACTGGAGGAAGCGCAGAAAACTTCTCCATCATGTTGATGGGAGTTTCTCCATACATTAACGCCTCCATCATCATCCAACTGATGACGGTGGTGATTCCAAAGCTTGAATCCATAAAGAAAGAAGGAGAAGCTGGACAACGAAAGCTCAACAAGTGGACTCGTTACCTAACACTCCCCCTCGCGATTCTCCAGAGTTACGGAATGATCCTTTTGATCAATACCGCTGCTCAACAAGCAGGAGGAGCTCCACTTATTTCTGACATCTACTCTGTGGCTCAAGTCTTGCCACCAATGATCTCGATTACCGCAGGAACGATCTTCCTGATGTGGCTTGGTGAAGTCATGACAGAAAAAGGAATCACCAATGGTATCTCATTGATCATCTTCGCAGGAATCGTTTCGACCGTTCCCAACATCATCGGTCAAACTCTTGGGCTGGCAACCTTCGATGCCACCAAATACCTCCCCTTCTTGATCCTCACGATTATCACCCTCTTGCTCACAGCACTCGTGGTGTATGTATCGGAAGCCTACAGAAACATCCCGATCACTTATGGTGGATCTGGACAAAAGCAAGTTGCCAAAGGTGGTCTCCCTATCCGGGTCAACCAAGCAGGAATGATCCCGATTATCTTCGCGGTTTCTATCATTACCTTTCCAAGCCTGATTGCTCAGTTCTTCGTCGGACACCCTGTCGCCGACTGGATCCTCACCAACTTCGGTGGAAATCAGCTCTCAAGTGCTTATATTGCAGCTCTCTTTATCTTCGTGGTAGCCTTCACCTTCTTCTACGTCTCTATCGTCTTCAATCCCGAACAAATCGCTGAAAACGTTCAGAAGCGTGGTGGATACATCCCGGGAGTACGACCAGGAAAAGAAACCATTGATTACCTCCAAACCATCTCTGATCGTATGAACGTTTGGGGTGGACTCTTCATCGGGTTTATCGCCGCTGGGCCACTGGTAATCCAAAGAATATTCCAAGAAATCAACCTCGGAACTATTCAACTCCTGATGTCTGGAGGAGGAATCATTATCGTCGTAGGAGTGGTCGTAGAACTCTCTCGTCAAATCGATACCCAACTGATGGAAGAAGACTACGGAAAATACGAGGAAATCAAAGGCTAAAGCCTCTCACATCAACCTTTAAAAAGCCTCATAATCAATTATGAGGCTTTTTTGTACTCCTTTCCACTCCTGGTCAAGAAAAGCTCATATGTGCTCTTAGAAAAGACCTGATACACTGTGAACAGTACTTCTCTTCACTTCACTAACTCAAGACGCATGCGCTTCCTGTACTTCCTCTTCTTCTTCTCCGCAGGCATAGCCATCATCTACTACCGCGAACGCATCCAACGCTTCACCGGCAACTTCTCATCAGCAGAAAAGTACCTCGGTCCAGGAGGGACATTTAGCTTCATCCTCTTGATAGGACTGGCCGTCGTCATGCTCTCAGTCTTCTATATCACAGGGACTCTAGACGGGTTTATAGGAGGAACATTCGGACGCTTCTTTTTAGTCCCCAACTCCTAAGAAAAGGCTTTACACCGTCTCCAAAATCCGATAAATTCATTCAGCTGATCGTCTTGTTTGGCGATCGATCTCCCCTTTATGGGGCTGTAGCTCAGTTGGCTAGAGCGCCTGCCTTGCACGCAGGAGGTCAGGAGTTCGAGTCTCCTCAGCTCCACCACCATTGAATTCGAGATGAGCTCGAGTTCGAAGAACACGAAGCGAATCCGAAGACATGGTGTCCTGAGAAGCAGGTGGGTTTTTGGAGGTGACTGCGAAGAAGGACAACCGGAAAAATTGAAAACTTTTTAGATTTCTAAGAGTGAAACCCTCTTCGAATACATGTGGGAGACCTGTGAATAAGACTTATTCATCAAGCTGAAGATCAAGGGAGCCAAGAAATTCCTCAACCTGAGAAGAAAAACTATCAAGGATGTAATGAGGATTAAGTTTCGCATCTGCTTTTTCCAATTGCTTGATCAACCTTCCATAGACCAGATTTACAAGTGTTGATAGTCGAGTTAGCTCTTCATCCTGAAGTTGAGAACGAAACTTACTTACAAGAATCTCTCTAATTATAAACATTTCTTGAGAGATTTCAGGGCTATTCTCAGATACACTATCTAGCATTTTACCACTTTCAACATCCAACTGTTGCTCTAACTCATGTGATACAAATAAGAGGTCCAAAACAAATCTAGTAAGTTCTGAAGCATTAATCCTCATTTCAGATTTTATCTTCTGAAAATAATCAATCTGCTTAGATGCCACGGTAAACGAGTGAGTTACAGTATCTTCAGCATCACAGATGTTCTCTCCACTTCCTTTATCTAGTGCCAAATATGAAAACCTAAATAAGGTGACTCTTTGCTTCTCCGAAAGACTCGAAAAGTAATCAAATGCCAGCCTAACAACCACTGACTTATTTAGTTTTCCAGATGACAGCCGCTTAACTTCCTGAAGAAGGTCAACATGCCTTTGTTCAACGGTAAATGATTTTGTTTTGTATGAACCTGTATCTACAACCTGCCCTTTAATTCCACAGAATTTATCAACTATACTACCATACATCGCTGAAGTAACTTTTCGAGGTTTTTTAGATAGTATCTGTGAGAGATGAGAACCATTAGATTCAAAGTCTTCATCATTAGATCCACATTTAACATTAACCATGTTATCTCATTATTTAGAAGGCGACATTATAACATCATTGTTACGCAAAAAAAGCCCTATTCGGGTTTATCCAAACCACTCTCTCATCTTCTTATTTAATTACTCTGCCTTTTTCTTTTCTTTCTTCTTTCCCTTAGATTCCTTCCCATCCTCAGAAGTCTCCTTCTTCTTCCCCCGCTCCCCTTTCTGCCCAAGAATCTCTAAAGATTCTCGCAGTCCTTCGACCCAAGCAATCCCCAACTCCTTCATATCGATCTTCAAAGTCGTCCCGGAAATAATCCACTTCCCGTTGTGATCAAGTAGCCCAACAATCTGTTCTGGCTTCATCCCTTTGCCCATCGTCAAGATCAGCTCACGCTGTTGTGGTCCAGAAGATGTGGTACGAAGAGCAACAATATCTGCATTTCGTGCATAAATCTTCAGTTCCAAAACCTTAAAGAGGTTACGAACTTCTTCGGGGAATTCACCAAAGTCTCCTTCAAATTCTTGCTGCATCTCTTTGAGCTCGTCGAAGTTCGTCGCAGAAGACATACGCTGATACGCATTGATCTTTTCGCGGCTTTCAGCAATGTACTTGTCTGGAATATAAGCAGATATCGGCAGGTCGATAATAATCTTTTCGAGATCTTCGAGATCCTGAGTGACCTGCTTACCAGACTTCAATTCCGCAACCGTCTGCTGCAGTAGCCTCACGAAATGACTGGCACCGACCACATTGATAGAACCACTTTGATTAGCACCCAAGATATCTCCAGCTCCGCGGATCTCGAGATCGTGCATAGCAATTTGGAATCCAGCACCGAGTTCATTGGCCTCTACAATCGCTCTGAGACGTCTCTTGGCGTCTGACTTCAGCTTTTGTGAGTGGTACATCATATAGGCGTAAGCTTGCGTCCTTCCCCGCCCAATACGTCCTCGAAGTTGATAGAGCTGAGAAAGCCCAAACTGATCGGCGTTGTTCACAATCATGGTGTTGGCATTCGGAAGATCAATCCCGTTTTCAATAATCGTAGAAGAGACCAAAATATCGTACTTGGCTTCTTTAAAAGCCATAATTCGCTGCTCCAGATCATGAGGACTAAGCTTCCCATGTGCCACAACGATCTTCAAATGCGGGAACATCGTTCGTAGCTTATCTGCCATCGACTCGATGGTCTGCACTCGATTATGGAGGAAGTACACCTGCCCACTTCTCGTAATCTCACGGTCAACAGCCTGCTTGATGAGGTTCTCACTGAATCGTCGAACCTCTGTAATAATCGGCAGCCTTCCCGGAGGTGGAGTGGTAATAATCGTAATATCTCGCAGCTTGTTCATGCTCATATTGAGCGTTCGTGGAATTGGCGTAGCCGTAAGGGTCAGGATATCTACTGATGCCCGCAGTTCCTTCAGCTTCTCCTTTTGCTTCACCCCAAATCGCTGCTCTTCATCGATAATCACCATTCCTAAATCTTTGAAGGCAACATCTGGCTGCAGCAATCGATGAGTACCAATAACAATATCCAGCTTCCCAGCTGCTAAATCCTTAAGAATCTGACGTTGCTCTGCAGCGGTACGGAAACGAGAAAGCATCTCGATACGAACCTTAAAAGGTCCCATACGCTTGGTAAACTCTTTGTAATGCTGATCAGAAAGAATTGTAATCGGCGTAATCACCGCTACTTGCTTACCACTTCTCACGGCTTTAAAGGCTGCCCGCAGAGCTACTTCTGTCTTTCCAAACCCAACATCTCCACAAACCAAACGATCCATAGGCTTCTCAGTCTCCATGTCCTTCTTCACGTCAATAATCGCTCGACGCTGACCTGGCGTTTCATCGTATGGAAAAGTCGCTTCGAACTGCTCCATGACTTCATCGTCAACCATATACTTGGTTCCTTTGGCCATCTCACGCTTCGAGTACAACATCAAGAGTTCACGAGCGATAGACTCGGTTTCTTTACGAACCTTCTTGGTCACCGAGGTCCATTCAGAAGAACCTAATCGGGTGAGCTTTGGTTCAGTAGAACCCACTCCCACGTACTTATTCACCTTCTCAGCCTGATCAATCGGCACATACAGCTTGTCATTATCAGCGTATTCAATCTTCAAGTACTCTCTCATCATCTCATCAATCTCTTGCTGTTCGATGCCAATAAATCGACCAATACCGTGATCGACATGAACCACAAAATCTCCTTCATTCAGAGAGTGAAGAAACTCAAGATTCACCTTTCGCTGCACCTTCGAAACCTTCTGACGAATCTGACGAAAATCAAAAATCTCTCGATCAGTGATCAGAGCAATCTTCAGATCTGGGTTTTGGAAAGACTCTGGCAA
>CAYGRJ010000063.1:0-6106 GCA_964352285.1 uncultured Candidatus Peribacteria bacterium | reverse complement strand
AGGTTATGTAGAGGTTTTGAAGGCTTTTGCCGAAGAAAACTAGAAGCAGCGATGCTCCCAAAGGCTTTCTTCGATCAGCTCTGGGGTGATGAGTGCTTCCCCTGTTTGTGATGATATTGGAGGAGTTATCTCTTTCATGAAGACCATATCGAAACTCATCAGCTGCTGGGATGCATCATGGGTATCGTTCCAGCTGCGACAGAGATACTTTCCGTAGTACATTCGGTAGCCTTGATTGTCGTTATTGGAGAGGTTGCGCATATATTTTCTCCATCTCCAACGAGGGTAGAGCGCTGAAACGAGCTCTGGCTTGCTATAACTCGGCGGGGTATTGCCAGTAAAGAGGTCAATCTCTTGTCCGTTTCTGAGCACTCCAGGGATCACAAACCATCCATCATCTTTGGGGGGATTTGGAGAAAACATATTCCACTGCTGCCCGATTTGAGTCATGTGACCGATCCAATTGGTTCCCACAGGGACTTGTGCGTCGAATTCTTTTGAATCGGACATATTCCAGGTCACGATGTAGGTGATGAGCAATGCTGCCAACAAGCCTCCTGTGAGACTTCTGTTGATATGCATATGCCGGAACTGGAAAATGGAGAAAAGGCCGCCCATTGTTCCGCGATTGTGAGATACCCAAGAGTAGATCTTGTTCCCAACCCATCGAATGGGCCTAAGCGCTAACACTGGAGCCGTAAACCAGAGAAGGGGAGAATGCCTGACGAGCTCTATAAAGGCGTCGAAACTGAAATATGCTTCTCCATCAGAGCTCCAGACCACCCAAGAGTGGTGTTTTTTCATCAGCTTGTAACTTTTGGGGTCTTTCTGCCCCTCTCGAAGAGCCACCTCGGGGGTGAGGAGGAAGGTTTTTATCATATAAGCGAGCTTCTTGCAGAAGGGGCAATCAGCATCATAAAAGATCTTCAGCTTCTTGCGCTTGGGAGACTTCAGATCAGCGAGGATCTCATCCCAAAAGACTGAAGGAATAAAGAAGGTGAATGCTGCCAGGCAGACCCAGACAAATATTCCGATCTCCAAGCCCATAGCAAAGCCTACGTGCATGGCAACCAGCAAGAGAAGAGCTAGTGTTCTCCAGTTCCTTTTCAGAGAGGTTCCCATGAGCATGAATGGAGCCAAAATTTCCAAAGACATGACCAGGTAGGTCAGGAACTTGAGGAACTCGAGTGGGGCTGTATTCACCAGAAATTTGCCGATGGGGGTGGCGAAATGGTCAAGATTCAGGGCATAGTACACGGCTGACCCCTCTCCCCACCATTCTGGCCCGGTTTTGTAGAGGGCTGAGAAGGCATACATCAGCGAAAGCTGGATATAAACCGCGATACTCGATACCGAGAAAAAGGTTTTGGGCTTGGGCTGATCGCAATTGTTGAGAGCACTATCGATGGAATAGTAGGCCCCCATGGGCAAGAACATGGCCCAGAAGAGCATCATACGCAAGAGCACGTCACCTCCCTGGAGGATCATGATGTTCCGAGACTGCAGGGAAACCAAGAGGATCCAGGATGCAATCGTCGCGAATCGCGTACGGTACCCCAAAATCATCTGAAAGGCGAAGAAACCCGCAATGAAAAAGAGCAGCATCTGAATACCAACTGTGCCTCCCATATAGTGAAGAGAAACATGTGAAGGGTCTGCAAACTTCTCGAGAAGTGCCCCACGAGGAAGAACCCCGTAATCGGTGTAGTGAGCCACGAGGTCTTGAGCTCTCCAGACGAGGTCACCAAGGATGACCACTCCTAAAGAGATCCTCGCGAAGGCGAGCGAACGAAGGTCGAGGCTGAGGCGGTCTCGGAACCAACTGAGAGCGGAAGTCATAAAGTCTTTTTACCCACTCATGATACTGAAAATGTGAAGAATAAGGCAGCAGCCAGCGTTGACGGGTTTATTCAGGCATGTAAGAGTCTCCTCCGGGCGTGTTCATGCCCAGAGGAGAAGCAGATAACTAGCTCGTCTGACAGTCAGATATACCGACTGTCAGACGTATCCCCATCGTCATCTTCCAAAGGCCATGTCTGAGCAAGCCTGAAAAGATTACGAGGATCCCCATTAGACTCTTGGTCTTCTGGGGCAGGAAGAAGCATTCTATCTGCTGAGGAGAGTTGTAAGAGCATCGTCAGCCTTTCATTTTTACTGAGGTACAGGATATAAAGGCACGAGCTCTAAACTGCAGGCAGTTTAGCATAGTTTTCTTTACATTCGTAACTAAAAATCGGCCCTTATGGCTTGCCTCCTTGCATTCTTAAGCTCACCCCTTCACACTCTGATTAACAACTTCCTCATTTCTGACCATGGATTCCTTTCTGAGCTTTCTGACCTATTTAGGATATGGACTCGGCATAATCGCTCTGCTCCTGATTCTCTTAGCGCTTTATGACCGGTTCTTCTCGAAGAATCTGATTATCTCGAATTTCCCAGCAGCTGGGCGCATGAGATATGTCTTCCACGAGTTGAGACCCTTTTTTCGGCAGTACTTTGGCGATGACAATGCCTGGGCTCCGCGGATTATTATCGACTGGATCCTCTCGGTATCGGAAGGGAGGACGGGATATTTCTCCTTCGACAAGTTTGACAGCACTGGGCACCTGCACGACGGACAGCACCAGATGGTTCACAGTCCGAACCCTTTGAACGAAGACGAAACCAAGCCGGTTTACCCCTTGATCGGGAAAAGAAGGAAGCACCCTTTTCAGATGAAAACCTTCTTCTACCGCTCTGCGATGAGCCTGGGGTCTATTGGATTTGAAGCGACGGAGTCGATGTCGATGGCCTGTGTGGACAGTGGAGCTGCCTTCAATACTGGAGAAGGAGCGCTTTCGATTCATCATTTACCACGAGTGAAGTACAGCAAGAAGTACAAGTGGATGAAGGCTGTGCAGGTTTCCAAGCTCCTCAAGCCCCTCTACATACTGGCCCCCGGTATGCGCATGAAGAACCATGTGGTGGATTTCTTTGGATGGCTAGTCATTCCCAGAGAAAAGGTTGGCGGCAAGAAGCACAGTATGCGCGACCTCTTTCTCTTCGATGTGGATCACTTTTTGTTTTACAGCATCGACTGGGATGCTCCCATAGAGAACTTCCCAAAACCAGAAGAGCTCAGCGATGATTTTGGACATATTATCTTCCAAGTGGGATCAGGAATGTATGGGATGAGAAAGAAAACTGCTGATGGATCGTTTGAGTTTAACTTCGACCGCTTCCAAAAGATCTCGAGCTTTAGCCGAGCTGTAGAAATCAAGCTGGCCCAAGGAGCCAAGCAAACGGGGGGAATCCTGAAGTCAGCGAAGAACACCCCTGTGATTGCTGAGATCCGAGGAGTAGAGCCGAATATTGATTTGGTCTCTCCAAACCGATTTCCTTTTTATGAGAAGGGGAAGGAAAGTGAGTTCTTTGATTTTCTTGAGAAGCTCTCTGAACTTTCAGGAGGGAAGCCGGTTGGTTTCAAGATTGTGATCTCTGACGAGCAGAATATTGAGCCCTTCGCAAAAGCGATGGCGAAGTACAAGAAAGGTCCTGACTTCATTACTGTTGATGGGGGAGATGGAGGCTCTGCTACCGCTCCGGTTGCTCTGGGAATTCTCTTTGGCCGTCAGATCTATGATGCCTTGGAAATTGTGGTTGGCGTGCTAGAAAAACACGGCGTGCGTGATGAGGTAAAGGTCTTTGCGTCTTCGAAGCTCTACGCCCCGCATATGTCGGCTAAGGCCATGGCTCTCGGAGCTGATGCTATCGGGAATGCTCGGTCCATTATGATCGCCGGAGGATGCATACGAGCTGGAGTTTGTTCTGGAGAACACGGCACCTGCCCGGTTGGAATGGCGACGCTGAAAAAATCACGAAGACGGTCCTTTGAACAAGCTAAAGAAAAGAAAGCCCTGCAGATTGCTAATTATATCAAGGCCCACAACAAGGGCTTGATTCAGGTGGGTGCTATTTGTGGTCTCGAAAGCCCTCACTTGCTGAGTGAGAAAGATATCTTGAAGGAGAGTCAATTTGTGACTATTGGAGGGCATTAAATCATTTTCACCAATAAAGGTAAGCGCCCCGGCAATGCCGGGGCGCTGAGGGGTGTCCGCAGTGAGCTAGACCTGAACTGGAGCTTCCTGCCGCTGCTCTTTCTTCTTGTCCTGCTCCTGTCCCTGACCACGCAGGGAGGCCAGGAGCAAGAGAATTTCAAGAAAGAGGACGTCTTCGAGTTCAGAAGGGTCCAAACGAATAACTCTTACGTTTTCCCCGAACTGCTCTTTGAGCTCCTTCTCGCGAGCCTCTGCTTCGCCTTGGCACAGCTCAACGTGCGGACAACCCTTGCAAGTTTCAAACATGTTTTCTCCTTATCCCGTAAAGGGTGTTTGAGTCATGAAAATTGCTGTGCGCATTATAGCTTGTTTTTTCATATCGTCAATATTTTCTCCCATCGTCATCCTGTTGTCCGAATCCATCGAATGCTAGTGCTTGAATATGCTGCAGATAAGCTTATACTTGCGCCTTAAAACTAAGTGTTTTCATTATGGTGGAAGTACAGATTCGTCGAGATAATGATGACGAAAACTCCCAAGCTCAGCGCAATAAGGCTCCTGAAGCAGCTGCATTTGATTTTCGTAAGGCTATTCGTGAAGCCAGCAGCAATGACGAACTCAACGCCCTTCAAGAAAAGCTCTGTGCTGAGAAGCCTGCTTTTTCAGAACTGCTTCAAAGATCTCTAACAGACCGTCGAGTTGCCCTGCTGAGCGCCAAAACCATCACCCCTCTGAGCTCTCAAGTACGAGCAGAAGCTGCAGCAGTTGTTGACGTGCCGGTGGTGCCTCTAACTGAAACTGCAACTGAAGAAGTCGATGATGGTTTTGATTTTGATGATGTGGTTGGACCAACAGACCAAGAAGACCCCGAGCGACCTATTCTCCTTTCTGAGTTGCTCACAAATGCTGAAAGAGTGGGCCGGGGATCTATTGCTGAAGTTTTTCGAGTTAGCCACCATGGCCAAGAGCTTATTATCAAGCGAGGTCTAAAAAAGGATGAAGGCTATTTTGAAAGGGCTCGAGCATCTCTGAAGATCTTAGAAGGTGTTGAAGGTATTCCTGTGCTGGCTGATGTTGAGCTGATTGATGACGAATACGCCTCGATTGTGTACTTAGATGAGCCTCGGGCTACGAGCTTATTAGAAGGTTACCAACACCGTCGTGCCCTTATCAGTTCTTCTTTTCTAGAACTCCCTAAAGAGCAAAAAGAAGCGTTTGTGGAAGATCTTGCTGAATTGCTTGCAGAGGTCCATCGAAGGGGATTGGTTCATAATGACCTGGGGCTGGACCATGTTTTGTCCTACGACGACCCGGAGTATGACTCCCTCAAGCAGCCCTTCCTGATCGACTTTGCCTTTAGCCACTTGATTGATGAGGCTGAATCCAATCCAGGAGAAGAAAACGACCTTTTTCAGAGCCTTAAATCTCTTCCCGAACACCTTGGCAAGCCTCGCTATACCACTCCCGATCTGATCGAAGGGCACCCAAGAGACCAACAGTGGGAAGTGGAAGTCTTCGCCTGGATAGCCTGCGAATTGCTCACCGGTAAAACTCCCACCCGAGGAAATATACGCCAGCTGCTTGAGCAGACTGGGGTTCGACCACTATTGCTGGAAAAACTCGTGGCTGCTACACAAGACAGAAAAGAACGATATACAAATATGGTGGAATTTGTAGAGAATCCTTTTTCTCGCTGTGCCTCATCTTTAATATCTGAGCTGTCGGTTCGTCTGTTCTGCGAAGCTGATGAAGAACTCTTGGACATGATCTCAAGCCCCTATATTCAACGCGAGTTCCTTCGTATCGTTGGCAGAGAAGCTCAGGAACATTCTGAGAATAAAACCCAAAGCCTGAAGAGCTTGATACGCGCATTTGAGCTGCTGGCAGATCGTCCTGGCTCTCGACAGCTGTTGATCGAGGAGTTCCAGAATTATCTCCTTGATGAGGATGAAGAGATACAAGCCAGCACTATACAAGCCTTAGGCATTCGTATAGACCGATATGAACAGCAAGAAAACTCTCCTGACGCTGCGGAGCTGTATCGAACTGCTCGCCAACTTGTCTTGGAG
>CAYGRJ010000062.1:5761-6118 GCA_964352285.1 uncultured Candidatus Peribacteria bacterium | reverse complement strand
AGACTTGGTACGATATTCTCCAACTTCCTTTTGAAGAAGAATCATTCGTACTGGAACAGCCGAAAACAAAGGAGGCCTACTCCCCTTTCCAATCCAAAAAGAAGGTGAAGATCGTCTACTACCCAGGGATCAACTGTCACCAAGGAATGATCAGAAACTGGGAACTGCTCGGTTGTGATGTTGAGCTGGTATCTGTAACTCATGCTGATGCCAAGTTTGCTGATGCTGATATCGTGGTGTTCCCCGGAGGGTTTGCAGACGGTGACTACCTCGGTTCTGCGAAGGTATGGCACCACCTGATGGAAACGAACTTCAGCGACCAAATGGATCGCCTTCGAGAAGGTCACGTACCGGTAC
>CAYGRJ010000062.1:0-5751 GCA_964352285.1 uncultured Candidatus Peribacteria bacterium | reverse complement strand
ACCCGTTCACGATTCTTTGGAGACAACCTCAAGCTGACCTATAACGACTCTGCGATCTTCCAAAGCCGTTGGGTAAAGATGCGAATTACCGACGAAGCCTCTCAATCACTCTGGCTGAAAGGTATGGAAGGTGCCGAACTCATGGTCCCAGTGGCTCACAATGAAGGAAGGTTTATGGTCGATGGAGAAATGAATTCAGCGACTGTTGCTCTTCGCTACGAACCCGATGTTTACCCGAACAATCCCAATGGATCACAAGACGGAATCGCTGGAGTCTTCTCTGGTGACCGAGGTCAGTTCTTCGGAGGCATGCCTCATCCAGAACGTGCGATAGAACCTTGGCACTATACTCAAGACGGTCTTCTCATTTTTGAGAATGTCTTGAAGAATCTTTAAAAGAGGGTTCTCTTTTTGTCATCCCGACCGACGAAGGAGCGGAGGGATCCCTCGGAGAGTGTTACTGGGTTGGTAGGCAGCAAACAAGGGTACCAGTAATGAACTGGTCCTCAATATCAAACTCTTCTGACACCAGATTGCCACGTCGTCTTTAAGGACTCCTTCAGTCTACGCTAAGGCTTCGAATGACAGGCGCAATGACGGTATTATTGATGCTTTCTAAGACCTCATGTTTAGATGCGTTTTCACAACAAAAAGTCTAGACTTCTTTACATCACCTGCTATACTGCAGCCTCTATCTCATATGAATAGAGCTCGTTATTTGACATGTCGTGTGACCGGTACTCAGGGAATTCCGTGTGGAACCCCATTTCTTAATTCAATTTTGCAATGGGCCACAGGGAGTTCACTCTCTGCTGGTCACTGAAAGGTAAGATTATGGCGAAGTTCTATTTACAAACACTTCCTTCTGGGGAGATCCACATCCAAACGAAAAGTACGTTCAATGAAACAACACTTATCAAACTTCGAACATTCCTCAATTTACACCGCTCAGCCCTTGAGGAAATTGGCTTGAAGACTATTAGTACTGTGTCATTTCTCTACGAACAGGGTTCTGATACGTATGATATTGACTCTAGTGTGAACATTGATGAAAACTCATTTATAAGACTCCTCGATGAATTCAGTCGGGATGACCAAGCAAAGAAGGATCTTTTCTTAAAAGATAGATCTGCATTTAATTGGTTTTACCCAGTGAGAGACTATATAATTGATCACATACAGCACAATGGTGAAGTTTATGTTCACCTGTCAGATGAAGCAAATAAAGCTCATCAGCTAAGACAAGCAAATCATCTCGCATTCAATTTTGTGTTTGTGACTGAATACAAGCTTGACGAGAGCGAGGTTTATAAATGGGTATGTGATTCTTTTCTCTCATGGTTCAAAACCCTCATTGACCAGTGGTTGATAGTGAAATTGAACTCAAAAGAAGTTCTTGAATCTTGGAATTTTGACACAAACAAGGAGTCCCCTTTTGATGTCTTGAAACTCAGTCATTTTGAAGATGCTATTAAGAAATTTTCTTCTCGTTATCCAGATAGAAATAGTGAGCATATCACTAGCTTACTTCTCAATATTCGAGCTCAAGTCGAACTCAATCATTACCCAGCTGACCTCTAACCCAGCAGAGACCCCCTCGCATCATCGGCCGCCCTCAAAAGCGTGATCGGATGATGCCGGCGTCGACTCCTCCCTGCCCATGCGCACGCGAGCGAGTAGATGGCCAAGACCTTTTCCTCCAGAATATTTGTACTGGTGGTTGTTTGTGATACCAACTTTTCTTGACCTTTTGGCCGAGCCTGATAGTTTTGTACCTTGTGTATCTTCTAATTCAATCTTATGGACATGGACGACATGATCTATCATCCCCTGCAGGTGGGTTCTCCTGCTCCTGCTTTCCGTGCTGAAGCTTTTATGCCAGACGGAACTTTCCAACACGTTGCCCTCGAAGACTTTAAAGGGAAATGGGTTGTGCTTTTTTTCTACCCATTGGACTTCACCTTTGTATGTCCTACGGAAATTCTTGAATTCAACAAGCATGTTGGAGACTTCGAGAAGGACAATGCCCAGATTCTTGGAATCAGTGTGGATTCTGTTTACTCTCATCAAGCCTGGTCTAAGGACCTTGGAAAGCTCGCTTTCCCATTGATCTCTGACATGACCAAAGAAGTCAGCGCTGCCTACAACGTGCTCTTGGAAGACCAAGGAATTGCTCTCCGAGGAACCTTCATCATCGATCCAGAAGGAACCCTTCGGCATATCACCGTCAACGACCTGCCAATTGGACGAAGCGTGAAAGAAACGCTCCGAGTTCTAGGTGCTGCTCAAAGTGGAGAACTTTGCCCAGTTGGATGGAACAAAGGAGATGACACGCTTGGAAAGGCGTAGGAATTCTGTAGTAAGAAATCAATCAATCTTTCTCGTCATTGCGAGGAGGCACGACGCGGCAATCTGGGCCCGAGAGAGAATCATACAATCCTGAATACCAGATTGCCACGTCGTCTTTAAGGACTCCTCGCCATGACGGTTCTCAACCAGAAAGGTAGGATTTCTCATCATATTCGTATAGTATATGATTAATCCTGCCCTTTTCGGGCATTCCACTTTCAGATAACTAGCAGATAACTCACTGATCATTATGGCAAAACTCACCTATAAAGATGAAGATGGAAACGTCGTAGATGTTCCTATTGATCCTAGCAAATCGATTCTAGAAATGCTTGAAGACCAGGGTATAGACTATCCTTTCTCTTGTATGGCGGGCGCCTGTAACACCTGTGTCATCAAAGTCGACAAAGAAGGGAAAGAAAAACTCGAGCTCGATAAGTTCGGAACACCACTGATGCCGGTTGAAGATGACGAAATGCTCAGCTGTGTTTGTGGAATCTCAGAAGAAACTGCTGCAACTGAAGGATTAGAAATACTGCTCGAGAAGGCTGAGGAGTAAAAAACACTATAAAACAACGCACGAAAAAAGGAGCAATCTCAGGTCAGAAAGGGGGAAACTGATCAGATCTTGCTCCTTTTTTGCTACCCACCGACTGGTGAGCGAGAGGATTATAGGTGAACAGTGTGCAAATACAAGACTAAAATAGGTCACTTATAGGTGACGGTTTTAGACATCGGATTTATAGTTATATTGTGCAAAACTTTATTCGTCAAGAGGCTTGATTTCCCCTACCCCCTGACGTTTCTAAGGATCCGGATAAACACAATCTGAGTTTTAAAATGTAAAGAGTGCTCATTCAAGAAATACTCTTTTGCTGATGTTTCGACCGAAGGTGAAGGATATGATTTTACCTGATGTTTCGACCGAAGGTGAAGTGCATGATTTTACCTGATGTTTCGACCGAAGGTGAATGCAATGAACCGCAGTGGAGAAATCTCTTCTAGTATTTCAAGAGATTTCTCCACTGCGTATTATAAAAATAATACTCCGGTCGAAACATCAAAGTCCTGACCAAATTGTTGCTCCTGTCGAAACATGAAACATGAAACATGAGACACGTCACATAAACCCAACACAAGTAATAGCATCAGGAAGATGAGAGCGCCTTTATCTCACCAACTCCTTTTCGAAGGGTTGGATCCGGACAATGAAATCCAAGCGCAGCATAAACCTCTTCTTCGGTAGTCCCGGCTAGCTTCTCTCCCTTCTTATTATTCTTGTCGAGCTTGAAGACCCCGTACTCATTTACCGTCAGTCCTTTGGTACGAGCCAGTGACCTAAGCTTCACATTGTGATCTTTGGAACCGGTGAAGTACTGCAGCGCAGCTCCCCATTGATCTGCTTCGACGACGCGAAGATCAACCTGCTGACCACCTTCGAGGATGATAGATCCCTTGGTGTCTCCTTCTGCCAACACCTTAGTGGTCTTGGGGTGCTTCACAAAGGCATGGATCAATTCTGCAGGGTTTTTACTGGTTGCGAGGAAGTCGATATCTCCAATGGTCTCTTCTTGTCGCCGAAATGAACCAGCAACTTCCAATCGATCCGCGAGCTTGGTTTTTTCGAGGTGCTTTCTGACCATCTTGGCAACCGGCACCATGTCTTTGTAGGGCTTTCTCTTATTCACTACATCTGCCAAGCCGAGACCCTGTAAAATATTCTCAACAGATTTTTCTCCGAAGCCTGGCAGAGCTGCAACGGTTCCATTTTTGAGGACCTTCTTCAGGCTCGTCTTATTGACCACTCCTAACTCTTTCCAGAGTGCGTGTACTTTCTTTGGCCCCAGCGATGGGACGTTCAGGAGATCAATCAGTGCCTTGGGAAATCGTTTCTTGAGTTCCACGTGAGTTTTAATTTTTCCAGTACTGAGGTATTCGTGAATCTTCTCTTCGATAGCCTTCCCCACTCCAGAAATCTCTCCAACCGTCCCCTCTTTATCCATCTGCTCGAGGTCTCCATAAAATCCCCGTAGATTCTGTGCCACACGCTGATAACTCGCTACGCGGTATCGGTCATTAGGTTCTCCTCCTAACAAATAAAGGTCAGCCATCTGAGAAAAGATATCAGCAATTTCTTCGGCTTTGTTGGTGTCGGCCATAGAGAGGGATAAATTGTTCAAATACAGGATACCATTTCAAGAGGCTTTTTGTCCGTCATTCTGAGCTTGCCGAAAGAATCTTTTGACGGACCAAAAAAACGAAGACTCTTTCGTCGGGCTCAGAGTGACGTTCTTATAATGCAGAGAAAGTGATGCAACCAGGCGAACCCAAATCCCTGCCGCATCACCGAGTTTCCTCTCTTCCACGTCTCACGACGTAGAGCGTTGGAAACTCATCACCCCCTTTCGAAGGCCGTAGCGGTAGGGTTCCGCGGCAGAGAGAAATGAACAGCGTTGTGTTTGATATTCACTTTTTTCTGCCGGGGATTCGCCTAGTTGCGAATCCTTCGTCGCGTTTGACGAAAGACATTCATATAGTATAAAAACCCGCATGCCTATGCAATGCTATTCTTCATCTGCTGTTGTAAAAGAGAGACAACCAGGACTGTATCGATCATCTCTCCTCCTCGGTGTTAGCCGAGACGATTTCAATGGGTAGCGGAAATCGGGAAACGCTTTTGCACAGGTTAAGTCGCCATTGGGATAGGCTTCGTGCTTGAAGTCTCTTGAGTGCTCTTGAAGTACAAGAACCCAACCACATAAGGGATAGCGACGGTGATCAAGGAAGAGATGACCACTGCACTCAGTGTCGTTTCGTCGATAAGGCCAGAGAAGTAAGCAACGATGCCGACCTCGATCTTCACCTCACCGTGAATCCCCATGAGGATTCCCAGCAGGCGCCCATAGCGCTTGTCATAGCCCATAATCTTGCGGGCCGGAGTGTCAGCACCAAGGTACTTTCCGACGAGGTCAGGGATGAGGAGCAGGAGTGCCAAACCCCAAACTTCTCCACCCTGAAGCATGCTCGGAGCGATAAGCCCGCCGACCATGATGAAGTATCCGATCTGGCTGAGCCCATACCCTTGAAGCTTTTCAACAGCTTCTTCGACCATGTGCTCTTCCTCGTGCTCATCACTCCACCCATAGACGTTCCAGACCACCCCGATCCAGTAAACGGCTACGATTGCCGAGAGACTTGCTCCTCCCAAAACCATTGCAGGAATCGAGATCAGCACAAGGAGCCAGGGATTGATGGTCCACCCCTGCTTCTCACACCTCAGCTTCTGAAACAGCCAAACAGCTCCACAAGTCAGCAAGACGATGCCGGCCGTGAGTCCTTTGGCAAGGTTGGAGTCGATACTGACGACAGAGAGGTCGACCATGCTGGCTCCAGCCAGCGAAA
>CAYGRJ010000061.1:0-6257 GCA_964352285.1 uncultured Candidatus Peribacteria bacterium | reverse complement strand
ATTTCATCGGGGAGATAGCTGAGAAGGTCTGAATGAATGAAGCTTACATTTTTACAATGATAGCTCTCATGATTTTTTTCGGCTACTTCTAAAGCTTCGTCAGAAATATCCACACCCAGTACTTCGTGCTTTGGAAAGTGTTGTGCAAGGGTTATGGCTATGGCACCTGATCCAGTTCCGAGATCGATGATGCTGCTTTTGTGACGTTCTCGAGTGATTCTATTAATAGCTTCTTCTACCAGTTCTTCTGTTTCTGGTCTGGGAATCAGTACTCGATTATCAACGTAAAATGACCTGCCGTGGAAGGCTTTCGTATTGGTAATGTAGGCAATCGGCATGCCTTGTTTACGGTTGTTGAGGAGTTGTTCAAGTGTTTCAAGGTCTTCACTCTTGAGTTCTTCTTGTTCGTGAGTGATGAGATACGATTTTTGCTTTTGGAGTACGTGACAAAGCAGTATTTCTGCATCTAAACGTGCTGTTGGGAACTCTTGAAGTTCTTGCTGACTGCTTTTGAGCCATTCAAATATAGTCATGGTTAGAACAGGGTAGATTGATTAGTGTTCGTTACTTTCTTGCTCTTTTTTTTCTCAGGTTTCGGAATATTGAATACATTGCTGAGGTCTTCTGACTGAACACCATGCGTTTGCTTCCACTCTTTCAGTCTTCTCATCAATGAGTAGAATTGCAGGGATTCAAAAAGACCAAGGATCTTATTGGTATCGAATTCATGAGCTTTCGCATCTTCAATTTTATAATCGAGTTCTACATCGCACTTGATGGTTGCTAGCATCTGAGAGAAGTAAGCCTGTTCTTTTTGCTCTCGCAGGAGTTCTTGTTTTTTTCCTTTGATCTTATCGAGATTCTCATAGATGCCATCGAGACTTTTGAAATCTTTGAGTAGTGATGCTGCTCCTACTTTTCCGATTCCTTTTACCCCTGGGATATTATCAGAGTTGTCTCCTTGTATAGCCTTATAATCAACCACTTGATCTGGATTGATTTGATATTTTTCGAGAACCTCTGCTGGACCAAAGGTCATGCTGGCCTTGTAACCTTTGTGGAGATTACCAACGCATGTTTTTTCGGAGACCAATTGCATCGCATCCATATCGCTGGTAACGATTTTGTTTTTCACCTTGGGGTGTTCTTTTTCGTTGATTTTGATAATGGTTCCAATGATGTCATCGGCTTCGACGCCTTCTTGTTCAAATTGAGGGATATTTAGGGTTTCTACTATTTCTTTGATCCTGGGGATTTGGGTGTAGAAGTCATCTGGTGCTTTTTGCCTGCCTGCCTTGTATTCTTTGAAGGCTTCATGTCGAAAGGTAGGTGCTGCGGTGTCGAAGCTGCAGGCGATGTACATGGGTTGTTCTTGTGTGAGGATGGTCATGAGTATAGAGGCAAAACCAAATACTGCATTTACTAGCTCTCCATCTCTGGTCGTTAGAGGAGGAAGAGCATGGTACGAGCGGTGCATAATCGAATTCCCATCTAAGATAATAAAGAGGGGTTGCTTGTTGTCTTTTTTCTTGGCCATAGGCTGCTTTAGAGATGTGTTGGAGTATTGTGAGTATTGATTTTTGGCTCACTATTTGCTATAATAGTGTAATACCAATTGAAGAAGATTGGTAGAAACGATTGCTGATGATGTGGATCTTCGTTGTCGTTTACCCCTTTTACTCGCCACTTTTAGCTTCCAAAGAGTGCAAAAATCAACACAAAAACAACAACAGCAAAAGTCTTGGGGATTCCCGATAGGAAATCAACACCCTATGGTTTTTGTACCTGAAGTGGATGAGCATATTCAGATGATTTTGGATCAGATTGTTTCTGGTATTGATGCTATTGGCGTTCAGCTTGTCGTGGTGGAGCCTTCTATCCCTGCGCTTCTTGCGCGTTGTAAAGAATGGCAACAGACTCATCCTCATGCTGTTCATCTGGTAACTAAGAATGATAGTTCATCAGCAGCTTGCGACATGGCTCTTTTGAACAGTGCGAAAAAGTCAGATCTTCAGATGTGCTCGGATATTGATATGGTTCCGCTTGCTGACGCTGGTATAGAAGCTTTTGACCCCATTGCTGAAAAAGGCCATGGGTTTTTGTACGAAAAGGATAATGCTTGGTCTCTTTTTGCTGCTCTCGTGAGAGCTACTGAAACGTACCGCTTTCCTTATGATTGGAAGAATTTGGTGAAGAGTGTTAAAAAGCTCTCGAAAGCGGCTTAGTATCTTCCCACTCATGTTGTACGTATTCTGAATCCCATTCTCGAATGGCTCTTTTGAAGTTTTCGTTTCCTTCAAGTGCTTCAGTTTTACTGATTCCTCTCCGGGCACAGTCCAAGGCGTATGTGATAGCTTCTGCACCAGCCTTGATCCCATATGGATGATGGATAACTGCATCTCGAGCTTCGATAATGTGATCGTAGCCTAAGCTCTTGATTCGTGATTCTATATTCCCTGGTTGGTTATCTGGCCCCAGCATAATTACTGGGTTTCCGTTATGGATTTCACTTTTCTTCAAATTGCTTAATTCGTTGAGCTTCTCTTTTCCCAAATTGCAGATGACATCCACACCTAGCACGCGCCACCACCTCAGTTGTGCGTTGGTACTCAAGGCTGACGTTTGAGATTGTATATTTCCAAAGACGATTAGTCCGAGTTTGTGTGCGGTTTTGATGAGGTCGATTGATGCTGCAATTCCTAGAGAATCGAGGTTCATTTGAATGGCTTCAAGACGATGCTCTTGGCAGATCCTAATATTTTCGTGCATAGATGTAATGCTGCTGTCGCTAATGTCTGGAATATAGACCTTTCGAGAGCCTGTTCTTGATTCGCAATTGATTCTTTCCAGATTCAGTGCTTCAAGTTTTTGTTGAAATTCTGCATTCCGAATCCCATATGGTGACTCACGTACGATGTCAATTCCTCCCATCCAGCTGAGGTATGATTCTTCTCTTTCGTTTTTGATCTCTCTTTCTGAAGAGAGTTGAAAGCTTGAGAGTATACGCGATCCGGTATTCCAGGTGTTTCGAAGATCTCGGATGCTCATCGGCGAAGAGTTTTTTTCTTTCTGTATCTTTCCGTTGAGGTGGATGTTCAGTATCTTCCCCTCGCTTAGTCGGGAAGATTGCAGTGGTTGAGTCATAGTTCTGTACCACTGGCATGGGTCGTTCACATCGATGAGATCTTGAGAGAGCTCCACGATAAGTTCTTGTTGATCATCAGCAATGGAGATTACTTGGCATGCTACTCTCCCATGCTGACTTTTGATCTGATCTGGTGCCCATCCACATTCGCCTAGGATTTCCATGACGATACTCCCAAAGTCTTCAAGGGATTTGGGAATAAGTTTGTAGTGAACCGTACAAGCTGAGCTTTGCATGGCGGAGAGGATTAAAGTCCTCCGGCTCCTCCGAGAAGGCTCCCGAGGTCGAGATCTTGTGCATCTGCAGGTGCTTCGATGCTGACCTTGCTATTTTTTAGCGTTGAGTTGAAGTTCATACTTACAGAAGTGCTTTCTTCACCAGATACGGTCATCATTACTTTTCCATCTGAATCTTCCCCATCGATATTGATCTCTCCTTGAACCATGAGTTCGTCTGCAGTTGTTGGATCGATAATGGTTGCAGATCCTTGTCCCCAGGTGATGTCGTAGTTGTTGTCCACTTTGACGTTCATGCTGTATTCTAGACTGTTAATTGCTGTCTCGACTTCAAGTAACTCTTCTTCTGTCATAGGGTTACCGGTTACCTCTCCTACTTCTTTTAGGTACTCTTTGAGTACCGGTACATCAATTTCGAGCTCGTAATGACGTGGTGCAATTTCATTCTTCAGCTTGAATATTTGATGCTTCTTGGCTATTTCAGCTACTTCTTTACCGGTGAAGTTTTCAGCCTTCCAAACGTCGCCTTCTTCTAGGAGTCCTGTATCTGTTGTAGGTAAAGCAATCCATTGTCCTTTGTAAAGGTTCCCAATGAGGTTTGCCATCATATCAGTTTGGGCATTTCCAGAACTGAATTCTAAGTTTTCTAGAAGGAGGTATGCCTTTTCTCCCATGGTGATCATCTCTCCTTTCACAGCACCTTCCCCGCTGCTTCCTTCAAAACTTCCTTCACCACTCATATCCATCTTTATGGCTGTTTTGACTTCTTCTTGATTGCTACTGTCGTAGGTGACTTCTATGTCTCCATCCATTTTGATACTGCTGGCACCAACTTTTATTTCTCCGTCTCCGTTGAATGATGCAATACCTTGATCATGTTCCGCATTTTTGTCAGAAAGTTTCTCCCAGGCATTATTGATGACCGTTTGGGCATCTTCATCATTTGGTGTTTCTGAACAAGCAGAGAGTCCAAAGACGAGTGCAAGTCCGAGCATGAGTGTTGAAAGTTTTTTCATGAGTGATTTTTAGAGACAATTCCACAACAGATTACTGGAAAAGAAAGCACGCCTGTACTTCTCGTCCTTGCTGATCGTGCTGCTCATGGCCTTATACCAATATTGCCATGGTCATACCAATCAGTGCTGAGATCGCTAAAGTTGCACTGACCTTCTTGAGCAGTTTATTGCTCCCGATAAAGGCAACATAGAGTATTTTTACCCATGTATTTGATATGACGGCTATCGTTATTCCAATGAGAGCTGCGCTGGAGCTAATGCTCAGTTCAGAAGATAACTGAGAGAGTGAAAGGGTTATCGCGTCGACGTCAGCAATACCTGAAAAGAGTGCAGATATGTAAATACCTTTGCTGCCTAAGTACTGATTGGCAAAGGTAATGAGCGCTAAAATAGCCACGTAGATCAGGCTAAACTTGAAGGCTGGTATAAGTGATAGTGGTGTTTCAACTTCGAGCTCCTGCTTCAGCTTTGGAGTACTCTCTTTGCTTCTTTTCCACATGATCAAGCTGCTCAGTGCTGTGAAGAGGATCATAGCTCCTAGTGGTACTACTAGGCTTCTGCACAGTTCTGGATTGATCACTGCTGTGGCTAGTAAAACTCTGGCATACATCATACCTGATCCGAGAAGTATGGAGATCGCGTAGTAGTCGATCATGTTTTCTTGTTTCTTACTCTGCAATGCCATATTGGTGGTCACTGCCGTACTCGATATCAGACCACCAACGAGTCCCGTAACGATGATACTAGATTTCTTCTTGATGAACTTGCTCGCCATGTACCCTACGAAGCCAATTCCTGAAACCAAGATCACCATGGTCCAGACTTCTGCAGGATTAAATATCCCCCAAGCATCGAGTGATCGGTTTGGAAGTATGGGAAGAATCAGGAAGATAATTATCGCAAACTTCACGGTGTCGATGATTTCGATTTGGTTGAATTTATCGCTGACTTGGTAGAGGTATCCTTTCCCTGTTGAGACGATGCTCATGATGATCGTCAGGATCACTGCCAGGTTTATTTGATTTATTCCCACCAGGATTCCCATCAAAAAAACCATCATCAAGAGTAGCTCAGAGGTTATTCCGGGTTTCTTGAGTTTGTGGATTGAATACCAATAACTAATGCCTATAAGAGCAGCCACAAAAGCAGTGCTGAGAATGATCATCGACTCGTAATGCTGACTGAGTAGCGTTGTAATCCAGCCAAAGAGACACAGAATAATACAGGTTCTGAGTCCTGCTACTGAAGTTTTGGTGTACTTTCCTTGTTCTGCATTCTTTCTGAACTGCAGCCCTATGAAGGCTCCTAGACCTGAACTGACGAGGAGTTGAAAGACAATATCGTTCACAAGTGGTGTTAGCTTTCTTCTAGTTTAGATTCCAGGAAGCACAACTCACAGGAGCAGAGCTTGATCTTTCTCAAAGCCAAGGGCTAATCGATTTTAATTTCCCAAAGAAAGGTTGTCGGCATGGACTACTACTCCGAGTTTTTTGTCAGTTTGTAGTGATTCTTTGATGGTCTTGCTGTCGAATTTGATTTCTCCTGTCCCAATACGTTCATTGTTGCCATTGACGATGTATACGGAGTCTCCTTCTTGCACTCCATCACTGATGTCTGAAATACCGACCATCAGAAGGCTTTTATTTTTCTTGAGGGCTTTTTCTGCTCCTTCATCGATTACAAGTGTTCCTTTGGGGAGTGCACAGTACTTAAGCCAGTGCTTGAAGCGTTTGGGGGAGTTGTTTTTTTGGGCTTTAAAGTAGGTTCCAATGGGTTTCTTAGTATCGACTAAATTGTGAAGGATCTGAGCTTCTGTTCCTCTTCCTAGAAAGGTTTTGATACCTGCCTCAGTGGCAATCT
>CAYGRJ010000060.1:3544-6273 GCA_964352285.1 uncultured Candidatus Peribacteria bacterium | reverse complement strand
GATAAAGACAAAGGAACTAGCACCACAGATGACATCCCTGGTAAAAAACCAGATACAACTGGAGGTACTCATGGATCTGCAACCGAAAATTGCGACAGAGCAAAGGCTACTCTGGGAACAATCTTCAAAGATTGCTTCAAAAATCTCAACTCAGCAAATATTGATCGGATTATTAATGAGGGGAAGGCGGATGATTTAAGCAATATTCGGCAGACCTCAGAAAAGGGAAGAGGCTCTGGAGATGAGTCAGGTGTAGGAAGGCATTACGATGATGTGAAAGGAGTTGCTGATGGGTTCTTAGATTCTCTGCAAAATCAAAAGGTCGAGGACTTTAAGGGGTTCGGCTCAACGAAAGCATTGGATGCTCTGAAGACCATGTTCCCAAAACCTGATGACAGAAATCAAGAACAATGGGATAGGGTCTTGGATAAAGCATTGGTTATACTCGATGATGTCCATAGTTTTGGAGATGGAACACAAGGGAGTAGAAACAGTGGAAAGTCTTTCGATGATTGTTTGAAAGCATATCTATCGAAAATAGCTCAGTCTTGTCCACAAATCCCTGGGTCTCAGTTCTCAAGTACCGTTGGTGACGGAGAGAAAACAGTCACAAAGCCAAGTGAACCTACTGAGCAAGACATCCAAGAGAAGACCAAGAGAGATCTTGAAAATCTTGCGCTTGATATCTGTGGGAATTCGTACAGGGAAGCACTCAGGAACGAGAAAATAAAGCAGAGAGATGCCTTTATTAAGAGCGGGGGTGGTACAAGTATCAGATCTCTTGATGCCGAGATTGATCAACTCAATACTGATATTGGAAAAAATAAAAATTCAGTGAGCCCAGACATCTGTAGCAATGGAGACATCCAATGTTGGGCAGGAAGCTTTGCAAGAAAACGAAACCTCGAACAAGCTATAGCATCAGCAGGTGACGGTACACGAGCACAAAACTCATTTATTGAAGCACTCAAAAATCTGAATACTCACCTCAATGAAAAATGTCCGCAGAAGAGTCTTAGTTGTGATCAACTCTACGATTATCTCGGGCACCTAGAATCTTCAAATAAAAACTCCAATCAGTTTTATGAACAAGAACAGCAAGGAGTATCAGACTCTCTCAAGAGTATGAACTGCCCAGGAAGACAAACGGTAAAGAATACAGATGGGTCAACGACTCATACTTACAAAGACAATGAAGGTAATGTAACTAAAACAGTTACAAAATATTCAGACGGTAAAGAACGTATAGTTTCTGTGAATCCAGATGGGTCTACAAATGACATCACAACTGAGGTAAAAGATGGGGTAAGAACAAGAACAATTATTGTTACAGATGCTTCTGGAAAGGTGATTGAGGAAGTTTCAGAGACGGAAACAACGAATGATGACGGGAGTACTACAGTGGTCAGAAAAAACCTTGTACCAGGAACAACGACGGTTATTAGTGAAGAAAAAGTGACCAAAGAAAAAACAGGGACCACCGTGAGAACAACTACTCATGATCACCCAGATAAGCCTGGTGTGACGGTGAGAGTGACCAGCACCACCGATAGAGAAGGAAATAAAGAAACGGTAACAAGTGTAGTTGATAAGGACGGAAAGGTGACAAGTACCGACAAGGTGCTTGCACCAGGAAATTGTACTGAAGAGATAAAGAGCATGTACGACAGCTATGTAAAGCTTGTGGAACGAGCTAATAATGCGGGAGAAAATTTGAGCATGAGCGCAAGGGCAGAAATTGCAAAAGTACAAGAGCAAAACCGTGCTGATCTCGACAGGATGACCAAGTATGGGTTCTGTGGACCAGTGCCATCATTCAATGTTCCATGTCCAAACAGCTGTTCCAAGAATGATCCCGTGATCAAAAAACTTCAGGAATTAACTCATCAATACAACAACCCACCTTCTGGTATGAGGGATAGGGATATTGAGTCATATAAATCAGTAATTCAAGCTGCTATTGCAGAGCATTTAAGCACGACAACAAACAAGCCAGCTCTGAACACGTTCTACAGTTGCTTGAAGAATATGAAGTCCATTCAAGAATCCAGTCCTCAGGGAGCTCAAGATCCACTGATTAGTCAGTGCAGTTTCCCATCTATCAGTTTGCCGCCAGGGGTGACCTATACGCCTGTGGCAGCATCTGTAAGGAAAAGGGTTCAACCAAACAGCAAAGAGGCTGCATTTGATGGGACGGTTGTGACCGAACCAGATGGCTCTACAAAAACATATCAGAAGAAATCAGAAACCAATATCATAGTTTATGGTTCTGATGGTAAAAAAACAACAATAGATGGTAAGACAACCGAAAAAGACGATCCTAAAGATTCTAGTAAGAAAGTAGAGACTCATACCATTACAAGAACTGAGGAGTCAGGGTCTACAGAAAGAGGGACTAAGAGAACAAAAACAACAACAACAACCCATGAGGGAGGAGAAATGGAATCAACAGATACTGATGTAAACGTAGTCGGAGGTACGCGAGTAAAAACTGTAGAGGTTGATAAAGCACCAGGCAAACCCATTATCAGGACAACCAGAGAAGGGAGCAAAACAACTGTTGAGTACTTTTCTTCAGAAAGTAAGATGAATGAAAATAAGCCTGATTACGTAGAATCAACGGTTGAAGGTAAGGATGAATGTGACAGTTGTAAAGATGTGAATGTCGATATCGCCAATGGGTATTCTCAATGGCAAAAAAACCTAAAGAATCTCTATAGTGGAGAACT
>CAYGRJ010000060.1:1403-3534 GCA_964352285.1 uncultured Candidatus Peribacteria bacterium | reverse complement strand
AAGTCATTCCTCCGCGTGATAGCGACGGGAAGCCAGGAATGAGAAAGCAAATTGATAGTGCTGATTCTGCACTTCGAGACGCACAGAACAGTTTCACAAATGCTAAGACAGAGAAAGATCGGCTTGCTGCTTCTAAAGCACGGGATGCAGCTCTAGATAACCTTAAAAACCTCGGGAGAGCAAATCAAGAGAGTTATGATGTTGCTCAGCAAATTTTTGATAACTACGAAGCTTGGCAAAAGAACCTCGAACGAATAGATGGCGGTAAAGAAGCTCTTGAGAAGCTTAAGAAGTGCCATTCATTGGTAAAAGCTGGGAAGTGTCTGGTGAATAAAGTCGGTCGAGATGGAAAAATTATTCGTGATTCTCAAGGCAAAGCAATCAAAGTTCCACCACTTTCATGTGATTCTGACCCAAATTGTGTTTTTGGACCAGAAGACCATATGGAAAATGCAAACAAGAGTGAATTCTTAGGGGATTACACAGGGAGCTTTAGTGGTCCTGGTGGTCACTATAGCGATGGAACTGAACGACGATGGGTTGAGGATCCACAAAAGCGTACAGAGCGGCTCGCAAAAGAAAACAGTGGCGAGACAGAAAAAACGAATCCAGCAAATGTAGAGGTGTCACAAGGACCAGGTGGAGTGAAGATTATAAAAGTGACAAAGGGTGATGTGGTAGAAACCACCGAAGAGCACCCAAATGGGGAGGTTGTGGTAAAGAAAAGTGTAAAAAATGATAAAGGGGAACCGGTAGTTCAACGAGTTGAAAAACCAGATTTTACGTTTGAAGAAACCACCTGGACGAGAGATCGATACAAAGGAGTGATCGTCTCCAAAAAAGTAACGAACAGAAAAGGAAAGACAACAGAAGTCTTTAATAGAACTCAAGATACAAAGGGGAATTTCACAGAGGTTTTCCGAGATGAAAATACTGGTAAGGTAATAAGCCAACGAGAAGGGAAACGAGAGACTTACTCAGATGGTTCAACTATTAATAGTGATGGTGGAATACAGATTGTCGAGAAGAATGAAAAAGGAGAGATAACCAATTCTTATACGGAGATCTCAACTACAGACGGTGGAACTGTTCAGCTCACCCATACCAAGAAATCAGATGAGCTCACTGTGGAAGATGGGGAGTACTACTTAAAGTCTGGAACTGGAAATGAACCGGTCTACAAAGACGGATTTCTCACTAAGGTGAAACTCACAGATGGGAGAACACTCAATATAGATGAGAATGGAAAAGTAGAATCAATTCTCGAGTCCAATGGAGAAAACATTTCACTAGCACCTCGAGTTTCTCGACCTGCCTGTGAAACACTCGTGAGCTACATTACCTTTGATTCATACGTGACAGATGCAGTTATTGCACAGGCTCGGGAAGCTGGAGCCCGTGTAGAAAGTGAGAATATTGCTCGAGTTGGCAATCAAAAAGCAAATGCAGTCATTACAGATGATCCAAGATACAAGCCAATTTACGATGAAGGACAAAGGGTCTCAAAAGCCATGAAAGAGTACACCGAACTTCAACAGCAAATCAGAAACTCTTCAGATGAAACATCTCCGAACAGTTCGGAACTCATCGCGAAGCTCATGGATCATCTCGATAACAATGAGAATTTCAAACATTTCCCTTCTCTTCGTCAAATGATTAAGGAGGTGGAGTCAAGGTCTCGGGGAAGAGTGTTTAAGAGGGTAAAAACAGAAAATCCTGATGAAAACAAGTTCGTAGAAGGTGATTCAAAGATTATTGATTGTCCTCAAAACACCTTCACAACCAAATCAGGTACCATCACGATACAAAGAGGAATTAACTCAAATATAGGAGGAACGAGTACTTTTATTCCTACAACACTCGATGGGAAACCGACAGGTAGCTTTCAACCAACTGCTCAGCCACTAAGGGTTAATCAAGCACAGCTTGTGTCAGGAGTATCCAATACTTGTAAGTATCCATTTGCAAGCACAGGTTCTGAGGAGGATCGTTTCAAAAAGATTCAAGAAGAATCCAACAAACTAGCAGACGAAATGATGACAGCTGATCCTTCTCTCGACAGAGATGAAGTTGTGAGTGCAGCCATCGGAATGTACGTCTCATGGGGAGAGATACAAAACATCAAAAAGGC
>CAYGRJ010000060.1:0-1393 GCA_964352285.1 uncultured Candidatus Peribacteria bacterium | reverse complement strand
GCTCGTGATACCATAGAAGATTTTGAAGAGTCACAAGTTGAAAATCCAAAAGTGTGGGAAGCTCTTCAGAATAAGCATGGAAAGTGTTCTCAGTCTTATCAAACAAGTGCCGGAACGGTCCAAATCAAGTCAGTTGAAGTGAACCGATCAAGTGCACCAACAGTAAAGACTCAACCTTCTGAATTTACAATTAACGTGACTAAGATTGAGTCAGTAGCTGATTCGAAACCCTGTGATCTTGGGAAGGCGCTTCTTCAAATGAGACAGATAGCCCTCAATCCAAGTGCTAAGGCAGAAGTAAGACAACAGATATTCTCACTGATAAAACCACTCGAGGAAGCGTTGAAGAAACAGGAGCAGATTCAACAAGAACAAAACAAATCTGCATTAGATGCCCGAATCAATGAATACTTCAAGTACCTTCAGTCACAACCAAGCCTTCTCAAGATGCTTATGGGGCTTCATAAGAAAGATATGGACGCCGGCAAGTGTTCACTCTTCGCCTTCAACAGTGAAAGGTATGGAACGCAAAAGGCAAGTATAAGCATTACAAAGCCAGTTGAAGATCCAAAGAAAGTTGAAAGCCTTGCGCTTGATAGAAACGATCCATGTGTGAAACAGGTAGATAGTGAGGTCTACCAAGAACACGTTCAGGACTTAAGCAGTCTTAAGGAAGTAGAAATTATGGATCGTTTAAGAAGCGATAAATTTAGTAATGATGCCCAAGAAGACTTAGAAAATATTAGAAAGGGTAAAGAACAAAATGTAAAAGACCAGCAATGGAATGACCTGGTCAAAGAAAAAGCTCAAGTTGATGCTGCTATGGCTAGCTACAAACGCCTAACTACAGCTCTTTCTCAAACGAATAAAGAGCAAAACTCAGCACGATTCGACGAGATATTAAGAGAAATCCAAGATCTCTTTGCGGAAAATAAAGACTTCAAGCAGTTCCCAAGTTTACAGGAATTAGTAAATACAGCTGAGAACTTTGGAAGAGGTCGGGAATGCTCAATCAGTGGAGAAAGCTATTTCCAAACAGCAAATGGAGTCATAAAGATTACTTGGCCAAAAAATATCCGAAGCAGTAGAAGTCAGTGTCTTCCTACGGGCCAAGTAGGTCCTGTATCTCAGTTTTTAGCAGCCTACTACAAGGAGCTCGCAAAAGGAGGAGAAGCTGACAAAAACAAAAGCAATCTGATCTTCGATGAAATCTTCAAAGAAATGAAAGCTACTATGAACTTTACCGACGACCAGCTTCAAGCTATTCGGAACGAGTTCAACAATATCAAAGACCAAGAAAGTAAATAACCACTTAGAATTTTCTGCTCAACACCACTTATGAAAACATAAAGAAATATAATTAGATCTCTTATGAATCCTGGAGTCTTAATAG
>CAYGRJ010000059.1:0-6320 GCA_964352285.1 uncultured Candidatus Peribacteria bacterium | reverse complement strand
CACCTCGGAAGTAGCGAGCCTGACACACAAGTCGTTGATCTCGGCATCCCACTTCGAACTGTGGAGTATTCGAGGTCTTGATCCACAGAGAGGAAAGCAAATGCTGAGGATCTTGCAAACGCACCCCAAAACTATGGAGGAGCACACGATCTTCATTTCTTACGCCCAGCCGGTAAGACTGGTTCACAAAGGACCCATACCATACCCACAGTTGATAACTTCCGGTGAGCAGCACCAAGTCATCAATACTATCACCATCCATATCTCGTACAGCTATCTCTACGAAAGAAAGATCTTCACCCAGAGAGCTCGTATCGATTTCCTGACGAATAAACTTTCCCTGATTATTCTGCTCCAAAAGCATCTTTCCAGACTCAAACAGCACCAAAAGATGCTGAGCTTCGATAACTTGAATATCCTGAACACCTTCCCCTAAATCCAAAACGCCAGTGACCTTCCCCCATCGCTGTCCTTCTCCATAAGATTCCAAATAATCAAGAACCGTTGATCCACCTCTCTGGAGACCAACCAACAAGTCATCATCCCCATCTTGCTCCACATCAAGCCGAAGCAAATGCTGAATCTCACCAGCATCTGATTTGTAGACCAACTGCCCCAATGAATAGTCATCCTGAACGACTGACGAAGATCCCTCGGGAATCACAGGTTTTAGGCCTGAACCCTCAACGCGTTGCTGAACCTGACGAAGTGATATCACCGGATCACCCAGGGTGATAATTCCCTCACTCTGATAACGCGTGCTCTCACCAACAGAAGAACCCGATAAGAAATTCAGCACCATTTTGTCGGCATCTTTGAAACCCTGACCATTATTCTGATCAGCATCATCAAGAGCTGGATCTCCTTCCCCTATAGCATAACGAACCGGCTGTTTACGGTCCAAAAGCATGATCCCACGCGAAGCAGCCGTAGAAGACCCTGCATAGAATTGTTTCTGTTGAAAACGTCCAGATTGCTCAGAAGCTCTCCACAACAAAGCAGCTGCTTGCTCAGTATGAACCCGGTCTTCATCGAAAAAGAGTGTCCACCTCGCGAGTACTTGAGAACCAGATGCAAACACCAAGATCAAAGCCTCTCTCTCATCAACAATCAGCTCTGTCTGAATGGCTGACTGGTCAAAAAACACACGATTATTATCAAACTGAAGAAGTTCTTCTCCTCGATCAGATTGTAAAACTCCTCGAGTTGAAGATTCAGCGACATATGTGGCAGTCTCAGCAACCAAAACCGCCTGACCACGATGTGATAAACGCGCATCATCCAACTGGTCTGCCTCCACAAAACGCAGATCCTTCGGATTGAGAAGCAGTCGACCCAGTTCTCCTTCGTCAACGTGATTAGCCACCACGACAGGTTTGAGATCCTCCCAAATCACAGAAAGTTGAATATCATCGCTATGCTGAAGCACAGCTGTCGGGAAAATTCTCAAAGACTTCTGAGCGCCTCGATGAGCGACACCTTCAGCCGTAACCGCCTGAACTTGAGAAGAATTTCCATAAAGCATAGCACCAGCGACATGGTCAGAAACCAAATGATCTGCCATACCCGTTCCCCCTAAGACCACATAAGGCGTTCCCCAAGAGAGATCCCGTATCTGCTCAGGCCGAAGAACAGGCGTTCGAGTAGCAGTGGCTTCATCATCAGCATCAATGGCATTGATACGAACCTGAACCCGAGCACGAGCAGGAAGAGCCTTGAAAGACTGGTCCAGCTCAAACCGTTCAGACTCAACAGCAAAGGATCGACGCAGAAGTGAACGAGCACCATCACCAATCACCTCTACACTAATTATCTGATCTTTGAGACTCGCAACATTTCCTAATTCATCTCGGCCAAGAACCTCAATCTGTAAGGCCTCGTCAGTCAGCTCAGCACGAGAAATATTCAAAGAAACTGGTCGATCACCCAAAACCTCTAGTTCAGTAAATACGGAACCAAAATCTTCATCTGCTATAGAAAGCTTTAATGATCCTGAACGGCCTCCAACTGGAATCGTCACAAAACCCGTTTGACCCTGCATTTCAAGTCGGTAATTCAACACCTCACCAGCGATCTCCTGCTGGAGATCAAAGGATTGAGAGCGCAGAGAAATCGGAGAGTCACCTGAGAGAACTCGAACACCAACCTTCATATCTGAACCAGCCGTTACCTGCTGTGGGACATTAAAAAACTCAAGTCGGAAATCATCTCGAATATCCAAACCAGGAGCAGCCGGAAGCTGAAGATTATCAAAACCATCAACATTTACGGCTTCTAACACAGCCTTTTCTGCGTTTGGAAGGATCTGAAGGTCAACCTGAGCTCGTCCACCAGCTATTAACACCTGTGTCTGATCTTTTTCGCCATTCACTGTGATTCCAGAAAAATTCAAGCTCACCATCATACCTTCGGCAGTGAAAAGGTTTCCAAAGGCATCGTAGGCCTCTAAATGACCGCGAAGTCGTCCATCTAAGCCAAATATACCATCAGCAAGACTCCACTTAAGAGCTGCTGGTTCTCCAGCAATCACAGCAATCAACTGCGGTGCAGACCAGCCCAGACGGTCAGAACCAACCAATAACCGAGCAACTCCAGCCCGTTGACCAGGTCGAAGCTGAGCAACCCCTTTTCCATCTTCTAGACTCACCTGATCGGGAAGACTAAGCACATCTGGATCCAAACTCACCAAGTCCAAGCTAGCATTCCGCTCACTCAGCTCGCCTTCCAGATCCACCAACTGAATCTGAAGATCCAAGACCTCATTAGAACCGATAACCAAATCTTGATTGCCCTGAAGCTCAGACTCAATTTCAACATCAGTCACCCGAACCTGAGCACGAACAGACTGACGCTCCCCTTTATCGTCTTCGTAAATGGCAATCACAGTTCCCACACCGACTTCTTCAGCCAGCACAGCTACCTCACCTTGCTCTTGAGGAACAACCCGGACTGCACCACTTGCACTCCATTCCACTTCAGTACTCAGAGGAACATCTAAGCGTGCTACCGCTTGTTGACGAAGAGAAAGAGCACTCGGTAAAATCGTCAACTCCTGGTTATCACCTCCAACACTCAGGAGGCTTCCAGCAAGGTCTGCAGAAACAACAGAATCAGAGGACTCTGGTTCACCTGAGAGAGATTCAGAACCAGAATTTAAACGTTCATCTTCAGTTTCTTGATCTGGAGACCGAGGAACAATCAAGGGACCAGCCACGATCTCATCGAGCCAACACATGACGGCACCTGGCCACTGAAGCAGCGGCACAGAATCACCACAGGCAGACGTCTGCTCACCTGCAGCTCTGCGCTCTGCTGCTCGTCGCTTACGGTCTTCTTCTTGCTTCTTCTTCAGGGCATCTAATCTTCTCTGAACCTCAGCCAAAGTATCGTCTCCAGAACTCGAGATCCCTGCATCATCTTCGAAGACCCCGTCAAGATTTTCGAATCCAAATCGAATTTCCTCGGCATCTCCATCCAAAACCGTCACCATCATAACGCGATCTTCAGAAAGCTTACTCAAGCCTTGTCGGTGCTTCTCTTCTACATCCAAGCTCAACCAGTTCAAGGCTTCACTCAGCAATTGTTCGTAGGAAGATATTCTCCCCTGCAGTTCTTCTCCCAAGACCAGCTGAACGGGTTCAACCAGTTTTCTGAGATTCGTGATCGGTTGTGAACCACTGAGCAAATCCTGTCGTTGCTTCTCAAATATCGCAATAGCTCTCTGCTGATTCACACTCGGTGGCACAGAAGGCGTGAAAAACAGCACCACACCTACGGGGTCCAACACTTCCCGAAAACCATCGGCCTTGTGGAGAAATGCCAAGTCCACTTGGATACCTGACTTGGCTTCGTAAAAAGCTCTCAAGGACTTCACCTGCTTATCAGTACTGCGGGCAAGCTTATTGGAACAACTGCGCGAAAGTGATGGCGGATTAAACTTCGGAAACTCGAATTCCGAAAAGTCCCCAGCGAAGACATCCTGAGGGTCAACTTTAGGAATCTTAAAGCTCACATCAACCGGAGGAAGGTCAAATGAATAGCTACACTTCAAATCCAGACTCTCCTTGGCCATAGCCGAAGGAAAAGTATCTTCAAACAGCAAAACCAGATCTTGTTCTAAATCATCTGGTATATCTCCCGTGAGATACCGTTCCACCAACTCAAAATCCTCCAACTGATCATCAGGATCCAATACGTCTCGAAGCAAGGTCAACACATCGGCACGGAAAGCCTGAAATTTCTGATCAAGTCCGGGCAGCTCTAAGTAATTCCAAAAATCAGGACGAGATCCACCAGGGGTAGAAAGTGCAACTAAGCGAGCAAATCGTTGCCAATTGGCTTCCACACGACTTCGACGCAATTCCTTTTCCTTCTCATCGACAAGAGCACGAAGCGACTGCAAAAAGTTCTCCTGAGCCTCACCATCTGCACGTTTAGCAGCATCCAAAAGCGAAAAGAAATTCGGATACTCTAGCCGAGCCACCTGTGAATCAGCATACTGACCTATACCACCCCAAAAGAAACTGACATGTCGAACAGCATCGATAGGAAAATAATGAGCAAGCTTGGCACTGAGCATAGCCCTCACCAACTCTCCAGTGGGCTGCGCATGATGGATAACACTCGAAACTTCATGAAAGGTAGCACCTTCAACACCCTCTGGAATTGGACGTCCCTCAGCGGCAAAACATCGCCGATAATCATTGTCACCCTCAAAAATCTCACTCGCAGCCGGGTCGAACAGCGGAACCCGAGAAGCAGCTGGGACACAGCGATCTTTAACCTGATAAGAACAGTAGCCCAGTTTTTTATAGATCTTCTCGATCTCATCATCATCTTCAGCATCAGCAATATCCAAAGCGGTCAGCGGGTTGTCCTTGCGATTTAAACTGATAGCTCTTCCTAATTCTCCATCTTCAGCTCGAAAGAGAGATCCCCTCTCGATCGAACAGTCTTCAGCTTCATTTACAGAGGAGATCAGGCGACCATTGGCATAGCGCTCGTAATCCTCAGTATCGTATTTGAAATCACCAGGTGTAGAAAAAGCATTTCTTTGCTCATATTCAGAGACCAACTCAAAGTTCGTCGCCATCAAGCGAGCTTGCTCGAGGATATACTGCTCGAGCTCTTCCATAACCAAAAAGATCACCGCAGAAGAAAAACGATCTTGCTTAGCAATCAAACTGGCAAGCGTATCCGCATCTTGACGACGACCTAAGCTAGCAAACAGATCTGATGTTCCCGACACATATCGCTGTACCACATGAACATACTCCTTGAGGAAATTCCGAATAGGCCCCGGACTGTAACTATCGGGCACGGTTTTATCCAAACGATCTGGGTCAGAGGCTTCAAGCCCAGGGTTGTCATCGAAGGTTTGATCGATAGCATCACCAGCCTCTTTGGCAATTTGCTTCACATCGAATCCAGACTCCTCCGCATTAGCAGATTCATTGACTCGAGGAGCAGCAACAACTGATTCATCAAACTCCTTAGAGATGAGTTGCTGAAAGCGATCTACAGCTTCACCAGAGAGTTCTGCAAGCCAGTCACCGCTGTATCGGTAATGAATCAAACGATCCATAGACTTCATACGCTGTAAATACAAACGCTTTGCCTCATTATCAAAGGCATCATTCTCCCAAAAATGGTCATGAAAACCAATTTGGTCGCTGAAGACACTCATCTCTTCATCCCCAGCATAAAAGCGCGCATTTTTCTGAAAGAAGGCCATCAAGGCTTCTTTTTTTTCTTCAAAACTTCCAGGAGGGTTGATGACCCCATGCCAAAGCTCTGCCTGAGGCTTCGCCACAGAACTTCTCTGAAATCGATCTTGATCCGGTTGGTAGACATAAGCTGGCTGAACCAAATCAACATAGGGGAAGACACTCGCAAAAGATTCATCAGCATTCTGTACAACCGGCAGTGGAACATCTCCAATCAATACCACGCCCACAAGCTTCCCAAGACCTCCATCTACATTTGCACCTTCAAAAAACTGGTGCTGAAAGGTTTCAACTAAACGGTCTGGACGCTCCCCTTCCCAATCCATGATCATACATGCTGCACCTATAGCCTCTTGAACTCTTCGACAATAGTTGCTCACTTCAGTAGAAATCTGAGCATCAGCCAGCAGCTGATCATCGACAACAACTGACACCAAAGCAAACTCATCACCTGTTTCTGGAGACTGATCATCAACAGCATTTTGCCCCACTTCAAACAGCTGAAAATCTTGAGCAAAAGCCGGGCTGCCCAGCAAGCTCACGTTTGACAAGATAACCAAAGACAAAAAAAGCGAGAAAAAGCGCTTAATAAAG